>JBJFDX010000316.1:0-5869 GCA_051890235.1 Bacteroidaceae bacterium
ACAGGCAAAAAGGCTACACGTGACCTCCGCAAGAATGGTGGTGTACCCTGCAACCTCTATGGTGAAAACAAGAATGAGAATGGTGAGAACGTTGCAATGAGTTTCTCCACCACACAGGAAGAGCTCCGCAAACTGGTGTACTCTCCCGACATCTATAGTGTAAACCTGACCATCGATGGCAAAGAGTGCAAGGCTGTGATGAAGGAACTCCAGTTCCATCCCGTAACAGACCAGCTGCTCCACGTGGACTTCTACGAGATTACCGAAGAGAAGCCCATCGTAATGGAAGTACCCATTCAGATGACTGGTCTGGCTGAAGGTGTTAAGGCTGGTGGTAAGCTGGCTGCAAGCGTACGCAAACTGAAAGTGCGTGCTCCCTATACAGCCATTCCCGAGAAGTTGGTTATCGATGTCACCAATCTGGCTCTGGGCAAGACCATCAAGGTGGGCGAACTCAGCTTCGAGGGCCTCGAAATGGTTACAAGCCCAAGCGTTGTGGTTTGTCAGGTTAAGATGACACGTTCTGCCATGAGTGCAGCAGCCAAGGGCTAATACACCAGCTGACAGGACATAATGAAATACCTGATAACGGGACTGGGCAACATCGGCAACGAATACGATGGAACCCGCCACAACATCGGATTTAGAGTATTGGACGCCCTTGCAAAGGCGTCCAATACTGCTTTTGAGGACAAGCGCTACGGATTTGTTGCCCACACAAGGGTCAAGAATGCCGAACTGGTGCTGCTGAAGCCCTCCACTTACATGAATCTGTCGGGAAATGCCGTGAGATACTGGATGCAACAGGAAAAGATACCGATGGAAAATCTACTGGTGGTGGTGGATGACCTGAGTCTGCCCATAGGAACTATCAGACTCAAGACATCAGGAAGTGCTGGAGGACACAACGGACTGAAGCACATAGCGCAAATGCTGGGCACAGAACAATACAACCGACTGAAGTTTGGCATAGGATGCGACTTCCCACGGGGCATGCAAGTGGACTTTGTGCTGGGACGGTTCAGTCCCGAGGATGAACAGAAAGTGGACGAAAAGGTGCCTCTGGCATGCGATGCCATCAAAGCATTTGCCCTGAGCGGGATGCAATTTGCCATGTGCAACTACAACAACAAATAACATACAACCACATACAGGAAAGGATTGGGAGAGACCATATCATATCCCGCCACTCCTGACATAAAACATAAATCACCTATGGAACTGACCGAAAGATTTCTCAAATATGTGTCATTCGACACACAATCCAGCGAAGAGAACGAGGCACAATGCCCCAGTACAGAAAAACAAAAGAATCTGGCACGATACCTGTTTGACGAGTTGCAGGCCATCGGACTGACCGAGGTGGAGATGGACGAGCACGCCTATGTGTATGCCACCCTGCCTGCCAATACCGACAAGGACGTACCCACCATAGGATTTATTGCACACATGGATACCAGTCCCGACTGCAGCGGTGCCAACATACGTCCTCGCATCATCAGCAATTACGATGGTACAGACATCGTACTGGATTCACAGGAAAATATCATCACCTCGGTACAGCAGTTCCCCGAACTGAAAGCACACGTGGGTGAAGACCTCATCGTGACAGACGGACACACCCTGCTGGGAGCTGATGACAAAGCAGGAATAGCAGAAATAGTGACCGCCATGACCTATCTCATCAGCCACCCAGAAATCAAACATGGAAAGATACGCGTGGGATTTAATCCCGACGAAGAGATAGGAGCAGGAGCACACTTGTTTGACGTGGAGAAGTTTGCCTGCCAATGGGCCTACACCATGGATGGCGGAGAAGTGGGCGAACTGGAATACGAGAACTTCAATGCTGCCGGAGCCAAAATCGTAATCAAGGGACGTAACGTACACCCCGGATATGCCAAAGGCAAGATGCTGAACGCATGTCTGATAGCAAACGAGTTCATCGCTATGCTTCCCCAGCAGGAACGTCCAGAAACAACAGAAGGTTACCAGGGATTCTACCACCTGACAGGCATGAATGGGAGTGTGGAGGAAGCCACACTGAGTTACATCATACGTGACCATAACCATGAGACCTTTGAACTCCGCAAACAGAAGGTCACGCAAGCCGCCCAACTGATAAACGAGAAGTATGGCGAGGGCACCGCAACTGCCATCGTGAAGGATCAGTACTATAATATGCTCACGCAACTGACCGACAAGCCACACGTGACAGACATAGCACAACAGGCCATTACCGAAGCATGCGGATTCTGCCAGGTGGTGCCCATACGCGGAGGCACCGACGGAGCACAGCTCTCATTCAAAGGACTCCCCTGCCCCAACATCTTTGCTGGCGGACTGAATTTCCACGGAAAACATGAGTTCGTATCCATACAGAGCATGCAGAAGGCCATGATGACAGTGGTGAACATCTGCCGACTGACAGCAGAAAAAGCATAAACGCAATGGCCAGTCAGGAAGCACGCATCGACAAATGGCTGTGGGCTGCACGCATCTTCAAGACACGCACTCTGGCCACCGCAGCATGCCGCAAGGGACAAGTGAGCATGGCAGGAGCACAGCTGAAAGCAAGTAGAACCGTAAAGGCTGGAGACATTGTCTCTGTGCGCAAACCACCTGTCACTTACTCATTCAAGGTGCTGCAGCCCATCGAGAAGCGAGTGGGAGCACGCCTTCTGCCCGAGATACTGGAAAACGTGACACCACCCGAGCAATACGAGATGCTGGAGATGAGCCGCATCAGCGGATTTGTCAACCGGGCCAAAGGTACTGGCCGTCCCACCAAGAAAGACCGCAGAAGCATGGAGGAGTTTACGCAGGACGTGCCCACCTACTTCGGAGATTTCGATTTTGACATGGATGATGAGGACGAAGATGACATGGAATAGTCACGGATGTTGAACTGTCAATCAGACAAGAGCAAAATCCTCCCTATAAGCAGGACAAAAGTCCAACCACAACAAACCTACAGAATCACAAGCATGCATACAGAAGAACTTGACAAGATCGACCTGATGATACTGCGCATCCTGCAGAAGAACGCACGACTTACCACCAAGGAACTCGCCTCACAGGTACATCTGTCCACCACTCCCGTTTTCGAAAGACAGAAACGTCTGGAGCGCATGGGATACATACGGAAATACGTGGCTGTACTTGATGCCGACAAACTCAACAGAGGCTTCATCGTGTTCTGCAACGTGAAACTGCGACGTATCAATCGTGAGATAGCACAGGACTTCACAGAGCGCATTAAGGAAGTGCCACAGGTGAGCGAATGCTACAACATCAGCGGCAACTTTGACTATATGCTGAAGATACACGCCCCCGACATGAGCTCCTATCAGGAGTTCATACTCAACACCCTGGGAGCCATTGAGAGCGTTGGCAGCATCGAGAGTACCTTTGTGATGTCGGAAATCAAGAATGATTGTGGAATAAGTATCTGACACGTGCACAAACAAGTGATACAAGCAAGATGATAGACAAGCCAACAGCAGACAGAATTCTGGACGCAGCCAACATCGTGGATGTGGTATCCGACTTCGTGACCCTCAAACGGTCAGGAGCCAATCTGAAGGGACTGTGCCCTTTCCACGACGACCGCACGCCATCCTTCATGGTATCGCCAGCAAAAAACATATGCAAATGTTTTGCATGCGGAGTGGGAGGCAGGCCCGTGGACTTCATCATGAAACACGAACCGCTGAGCTTTTATGACGCTCTGCGATATTTGGCCAAGAAATATGGAATAGAGATCAGAGAGAAGGAAGCATCGGCTGAAGAAAAGCAATCGCAAACAGATCGCGACAGCATGTTCATCCTCAATGACTGGGCCAAAGAATGGTTTCAGAACCAGTTGAACAACACACCCACAGGACGCGCCATTGGAATGGCGTATTTCCACAATCGAGGTTTCCGCGATGATATCATCGCACGATTCCAACTGGGATTCTGCCCCGACACGCATAACCAATCCATGGCACAGGATGCTCTGAAGGCAGGATACCAGGAGAAATATCTGACCAACACCATCAACCAGAAAGAACCAAGGCTAAGCGTGGGCACAGGACTCTGTCTGAAGAACGACAACGGAACATTCCGCGACCGATTCCGAGGTCGTGTGATATGGCCCATCTTCACCATAAGCGGACGCGTGGCAGGATTCGGAGGAAGAGTGCTCGACTCGGCAACCAAAGGTGTCAACGTCAAATACCTAAACTCTCCAGAGAGCATCATCTACAGCAAGCGCAAAGAACTCTTCGGACTCTATCAGGCCAAAGACGCTATCAGAAAACGCGACCTGTGCTATCTGGTGGAAGGATATACCGACGTGATGGCCATGCACCAGCACGGAGTGGAGAATGTGGTAGCATCATCGGGAACAGCACTCACCACCGAACAGATACGGCTCATACATCGCATAACCAACAACATCACGGTCATCTACGACGGTGACGAAGCAGGTATCCATGCCAGCGAGAGAGGAATAGATATGCTGCTGGCCGAAGGGATGAACGTCAAACTGCTGCTTCTGCCAGACGGAGATGACCCAGACAGTTTTGCACGCAAACACTCTGCCACAGAATATCAGCAATATCTCAACGAGCATCAGACAGACTTCATCCAGTACAAGACCGCACACCTCATGCAGACGGCCAAGGATGATCCCAGCAAAATGGGACAACTGGTACACAGCATTGCCGCAAGTATCGCTGCCATACCTGACGAAATCACGCAGGTAGCCTATACACGTCAGGCATCACAGATACTGCAGATGGAGGAACGTCTCATCGCCAATGCCGTGCTCAAGCAACGCAAAGCCATCGAGGAAGAGAAGCGTAAGGAGTCGGAACGAGAAGCCCGACGAGCCAGCTATCAGCAGAACAATCCTGCAGGAGACACACAGACACAGAATCAAGCAGGAGGAACCATCTCTCAAGCGAACACATACTCCAGCACAGAGACACAGAACCTGCCACCCTACGCCATTCCTCAACCGACAGACGGCCAATCGTCTCTGCAGGCAATCACCAGCCTTGGCGATACAAACGTGTCACAAGCAGAACTCAATCGTGAGCGTGAACTCATGAGGTTGCTGATGAGCAAGGGAGAAACTATTGTATGTGTAACCGAAAGCGAGGATAAGCAGGACATCGAATTGACGGCATTCGAATACGCCATAAGCGGACTGCAGGAAGATGGTATCCGCCTGTCATCCGACATTTTCAACCGCATCCTCGAGGAAGGATTCAATCACATACATGACGAGGGATTCAACGCCGAACGATTCTTCGCCTATCATCCCGACGCACAGATAAGCAGCCTTTCCTTTGAACTTACCGAGGACAAGGAACCTCTCAGCAGAATACATTCTGATGCTCCCGAGGAACAAAGGTATGACGACAACGTCATCATGCTTGTCAACAGCATCAAACTCTACTATGCAAAGTTAGAGGCCAAATCACTATGTGAAAAGCTTAAGAGGATAGATTCCAAAACAAACAAGGAAGAATATCAGCAAATATTGCAGAGCTACATCCTCAAGGACAGTCAAATCAAGAGCCTTGCCAAGGAATGCGGCAACAAGGTGGTGATCAACTGAGGACACTCTGCTGTCTGAGCCTCCATCAGAGAGAGAGTTCCCACACGGACAAAGGCATGAGTCTACAGAAATCACGTGTCCATCATAAGCCCAATCGGTTCTTCAGAATCCAGAAAAGCCATCAAAACAAAGGTAATGGGATACTCTCAACTGTCTATAACCGATTGGAGACAAACAGGCAAAGAGAGGATGAGAAAGAAGAACCTTAATTCCGCAACATAATTAATAATTAATTTTTATAAGTTCCTGGGCAGCAAA
>JBJFDX010000317.1:0-1647 GCA_051890235.1 Bacteroidaceae bacterium
GAGCACCCTTGGCAATCAAGTCTGCGCCCAGATAATCCTTCACGCCCTGGCTCTTCTTTCCCTTGGTGAGTTCAATAAGCTTATCCACGAGAATAGCCTTCAAGTCCTCCACCTTATCATTGAACTCCTCATCAATAGCAGCCAGACGGGGCTTATCCTGCTGTTTGGCAGCACGGGTCTTCACAGCCTTCGAGAAGAGCTTTTTGTCGATAACCACACCGTTCAGAGAGGGGCTTGCCTTGAGAGAAGCGTCCTTCACATCACCGGCCTTGTCACCGAAGATTGCACGCAACAACTTCTCCTCAGGACTGGGGTCGCTCTCTCCCTTAGGAGTAATCTTACCAATCATGATATCACCAGGAGTAACGCGGGCACCAATACGAATGATACCGTTCTCATCCAGATCCTTGGTGGCATCCTCACTTACATTAGGAATATCAGAGGTCAGTTCCTCCATGCCGCGTTTTGTCTCACGCACCTCCAAAGAGAACTCCTCAACATGAACACTGGTCAAGATATCCTCACGAACGACACGCTCGTTAAGCACAATGGCGTCCTCATAGTTGTAACCCTTCCAAGGCATGTAAGCAACAAGCAGGTTCTTACCCAATGCCAATTCTCCGTCTTCTGTAGAATAGCCTTCAGTAAGAATCTGTCCCTTGACAACTCTGTCACCCTTGCAACAGATAGGACGAAGGTCAATGGTCATACTCTGGTTAGTACGACGGAACTTAGGAATACGATATTCCTTAAGAGCAGGCTCGAAGCTTACAAACTCCTCATCCTCCGTGCGGTCATACAGAATACGGATTGTGGTTGCATCCACATATTCTACAACGCCTTCTCCCTCTGCTGTAATCATAGTACGGGAATTCTCACAGAGCTGACGCTCGATACCTGTACCAACGATGGGAGCCTCTGTACGCATCAAAGGCACAGCCTGGCGCATCATGTTTGATCCCATCAAAGCACGGTGAGCATCATCATGCTCAAGGAAAGGAATCAGGGCAGCAGCAATAGATGCAATCTGCTGTGGAGCAACGTCCATATAGTCAACCTCTGAGGGAGGAACCACTGGATAATCGTCATCCTCACGGCACTTTACCTTAGTGCGGATAAATGTGCCATCATCATTGAGAGGAGCATTACCCTGACCGATAATCTTGCCTTCCTCTTCCTCTGCTGTCATGTATTGCACGCCATTCTCTGACAGATCCACCACGCCATCTGTTACCTTTCTGTAAGGAGTCTCTATGAATCCAAGGTCGTTAATCTTTGCAAATACACACAAAGAAGAAATCAGACCAATGTTAGGACCTTCAGGAGACTCAATAGGACAGAGACGACCATAATGGGTGTAATGTACGTCACGAACCTCAAAACCTGCACGCTCACGAGACAGACCGCCAGGACCAAGAGCAGAGAGACGACGCTTGTGTGTCACCTCAGCCAGAGGGTTGGTCTGATCCATGAACTGGCTCAGAGCATTTGTTCCAAAGAATGTATTGATTACGCTACTGATGGTCTTGGCGTTAATCAGGTCGGTAGGAGTGAACACCTCATTATCACGAACATTCATACGCTCGCGAATGGTACGGCCCATACGTGCCAAGCCTACAGCAAACTGATTACTTAACTGTTCTCCTA
>JBJFDX010000318.1:0-1646 GCA_051890235.1 Bacteroidaceae bacterium
GTTACCTTTGTAGTGCTGTTTGCATAATGTGCTTGCAGAGCTATGCAAAATGCAGTCAGAAGGTCTAAGTCAAAAGGTGTTTTTATGGACGAGTCATTATATCATATATCTCTATATCTGTCGTTGCCGCTGATGCTCTTCTTTGGCTTCCGTATGCTCTTTGCACCTGTTCCCGAGAAGAAAATCTTTGCCAACTATCTCCTTTCGCGTCGATTGATGGGCGCTGCCCTGCTGATTCTCTCTGCCAATTATTGCGTGCATCTGTTCTGTACGCTCCGGCTGAGGGATGTGAATGCCACCATATTGTTGAATCTGTCCACTTATTTCCTCTGTTACTGGTTGTTCAGTTCGGCCATGATGACCCTTTTGGACAGTCGGTATATCACTCGCCGTCGTGTGGCCTGTCATCTGATGGTGTGGGTGTTGTTTTCTGTTTTGGCTTGCGTGGTATCGCTTTGTCTTGAGGAATCCTGCATGCAATTCATCGGTCTGGTTGTGCTTGCTTCATGGCTGGTGGCTTACGGGCTTTTTCTTGGCTACCGTCTGTTACGCACTTACACCAAGGCTATCGTGATGTTTGAGAATACACATTCCGATGATATCGGCTCGTATATCCAGTGGTTGTCCAACTTTACCTATTGGGCCGTATTCTTTGGAGTGGGTTGTGGCGTTCTCACATTCCTGCCCGACGAATTTGTATTCATATGGATTCTTTCTTCCATACCTTTTTATATTTATCTGTATTGCTGTTATCAGAACTATATCCTGTTCTACGAGCGGGTGGAAACGGCTTTACAAGAGGATATCGGCCTGTCTGAGGATGACCAAGGCAGGTTAAGCGAACCGACTGCAGAAGTGGCAGTTCCCGTGTATCATGCTGAGTTGGAGACGCGAATTCAGGATTGGATAGATAAGGAGGGATATTGCAAGCAGGGCGTCACTCTCAACGAACTGGCTACGGAACTCTGTACCAACCGCACTTATCTGTCGGAGTACATCAATAAGGTGTTCGGTAGGCCCTTCCGCGACTGGGTGTCTTCCATGCGAGTCGATTATGCCAAGAAGCTGATGGCTCAGAATCCACAGATGAAAATCAGCGAGGTTTCTGAGCAGTCGGGCTTCCTGTCCCAAAGTCATTTCTCCCGAACATTCAGCGAGATGGAGGGTTGTTCTCCTGCGAATTTCAAGAAGGGCCTGATGTAATCAATCTGTTTCCTTGTGACCTTGATTTTGTAAAAGCCCGAAACAGCATTCGGGTTTATGCCAAACGCCCTTCGTGTTTGGGGCAAACTATAAAACTGCCTTCACGAAGTTAGAATCATCATGACGAATTGACCGATTCGGGTTTCAGAAAAGACTGCAGATTTTTTGAAGATTCATCAAAAACATGTCTCCTTTTCAATTTGTTTAGGTACGGGAGGCATTTCTTCTGACTTTTCTCTTCCGTTTTTCTCCAATTAGGTATCTTTGCGTATGCTGAACGTGCTTCTTTTTATATAATGCACTCCGTCCCGTCTTTCAAACTGAATGAATCAATAATAAATAAAACTAAGTTACAATGAAACAGAAAGGACTTCTATCTTCGTGCTTTGGCATCCCGCCATCTGTACGTGTGCCATTCCGTAGAGTATGGCTGGCATGTCTCT
>JBJFDX010000319.1:0-5853 GCA_051890235.1 Bacteroidaceae bacterium
GGAATACGTCCTACACAATATGCCCATCGAAAAGACGAATGATACGATGCGCCACACGAGCATCATGTTCGTTGTGGGTCACCATCACGATGGTGGTGCCCTCCTGATTGAGTTCCGTGAGCAGACGCATCACCTCGGCACCATTCTTGGAATCAAGGTTTCCCGTAGGTTCATCGGCCAATATCATACAGGGATTGAACACCACAGCACGGGCAATGGCCACACGCTGTTGTTGTCCACCCGACAGTTGATGGGGGAAATGCTTGGCTCGATGACTGATGGCCATGCGCTTCATAATCTCCTGCACACGTTGCTTACGCTCGGCGCGTGGTACATTCAGATTGGTCAGGGGAAGTTCAATATTCTCCTGCACGGTGAGTTCGTCTATCAGGTTGAAGCTTTGGAAGACGAAGCCTATCTGCCCCTTACGCACATCCGTCCGCTCACGCTCACGCAGGTTCTGCACCTCCTGCCCAGAAAGCAGATATCGGCCTTCGTCGGGATTGTCGAGCAGGCCCAATATGTTGAGCAGCGTAGATTTGCCACATCCCGACGGGCCCATGATGGCCACAAACTCTCCATCGCGCACCTCAAACGAGACATGGTCCAATGCCACGGTCTCGACTTCCTCGGTGCGGAAACTCTTACTCAGATTCTCTACCTTAATCATGTTTATTTGTATGTTTGCATTATGTATGTGATTGGATTTTCTATCTCTCCCACTACTCATCCTTGATGTGATCGGCGGGGTTGGCATTCGCAGCCATATGGCTCTGCACGCACACGGCCATGAAGGAGGTGAGCAGGCATCCGACACCCGCCGCGAGCACGCATGGCCACCACTCTATGCGATAACTGAAGGTGGTCATCCACTGTCCCACCAGCCAGTAGGCCACAGGAGCTGCGAAGATAAAGGCCACAAGAGCATAGGACATGAAGGTACCTACGAGGCGGCGATTAACCTGCGCGCTACTGCTGCCGAAGACCTTGCGCACGGCCACGTCTCTGCGATGTTGGTGGATGAAGTAGGTGCTCATGGCCACGAGACCCAACACGCTGATGAGCACAGCCACCATAGCAAAGAGTGCCAAGATGGTGCTCAGGCGGCGCTCCTTACCAAAGGTGAAGCGCATCTTCTGCATCACGTAGGGACTCTGATCGAACTCGCTTATCCTACGCTGGAATACCTGGTAAAATACCTCGTCCACCTGCCTCAGAGCCTCCGCCTCATCGCCCCTCACGCGCACCAAATAGTTCCAGGGCGAGCGCACCTTGTGGATGAAAATATTGACCGGATGCTGGTCACTAATGACCGAGCGTATCTTGAAGTCCTCCACAATGCCGTTCACGGGCACAGGATCGTTGCTGTAGGCAGGATCGTTGACGAACAGGTCCTTCTCGCTCATCCCCATCTCGGCCAGGAACTGGCGGTTCACCCAAACGCCCTTCTCAGGGTTGGCCTGATGGTTGTCCTGTGCGATGCGCAGTCCCAACACCCTGAAGAAGCAGCTATCCCCTATCATCACCTGCAGGCTCACGCTGCGGTCCTCAAGCGCGAATGTGTTGTTGTTGCCACCCTGGAAAGGGTATCCGGCCGAAGCAGAAACGGCCTCCACACAGGAGAGTTTCCTAACCTCGTTGATAAAAGTGCTCACCTTCAGTGAGTCGTCCGACACAGAGGGCACCTCCATCAGCCCCTTAATGTCGTAGCCCAAGGGAGCGTTCACCAGGTGGCGCGTCTGCGACCAGATGCTCAGAGCCGACGCCAGCATGATGATGGTGGCCATATTCTGAATGACAATGAACACACGCGTGAGCCTCATACGCACACGTAACCGGAAAGTGCCACGGATGACATCCACAGGTTTTACGCGCGAGAGGACGATGGCAGACATGGCGCTCGACACCACACCCACCAGCACCACCAGGCCAAAGATGCCTGCAAGGAACACCGGACGGAGCATGCCCTCCATGCGGATGCGCGTAGCCAGAATGCTGCCGGCATATGACGAGGCCGCCCAAGCCAGCGCAATGCTGAACAAAAAAGAAACCAAACAGAAGAGTAGTCCCTCCAGAATAAGACGCATGACAATCTCGCGGCGCTGCGTACCCAACAGCCGGCGGATGGCAATCTCACGAGCACGCTTCCCGCTTTGGGCCATACTGAGGTTGATGTAATTGAATACCGAGAAGAGCAGAATGACCAGACCCACGACAAACAGGAGATTCACCAGCAGACGGTTGCCACGAAGGCTTATCATGTTCCCGTACTGTGCAGGATGAGCCGTGGAGAAATATCTCTCGGAGAAACGGAGCAGACTGGTGTGCATCTGGCTACCCTTCATCGTATACACCCAGAATCCCATGTCTCGGTAAGCCTTGTCGAAGGATTCCTCCATCCCGCAAAGGTCATTACCTGGCTTGGCCTTCAGAAACACCACGGCGCCAGAGCAGTTGCCCATGTGCGGAGCCGTAATGTAAGGGTTGACATGTTCCATATGCTCGAATCGGATAATCATGTCGCTCTGGCCCAGCGACGTGTTGGGCATGCCCCGATACACACCTGTGACGTGCACGGTGAGTCCGTCCAGTTCATCAATCTGCAGGCGCTTGCCCATGGGATTGGCCTCGCCCCATACCTTGCGTGCAAACGCTTCATCCACCACGGCCGAAGCGATGTCGTCCAGCGCATGGTCGGCATTTCCCTGGCTCAAGGGAAAGGAGAACATGCGGAAGAAGGTGCTGTCGGCAAACATCATGCTTATCTGCAGCGTCTTGCCATCGACCGTCGTCTCGAGAACATCGTGTGCCAGGGCGCAGGTCATCTCTATCTGGGGGAAAGTCTGCCTGAGCGCACGCTGCGTGCGCCAGTGACTTCCCTCCACGCTCCCAGCATCCGGTTCGTCCTGGTACATGCACACCGAGTATATGCGGTCGGCATCCCCGACGCACTTGTCCACACTGTATTCCTGCTGAGCATAGAGCATGATAAGGATGACGAATGCCATGCTCACCGAGAAGCCCAGTACGTTGACCAGCGTGTAGAACTTATTACGTGATAAGAACACGCCAAACGATTTCAAATTTAATATCTGTTTCATATTTCTTGGATTGTATTTGCTGTCAATATGATTTTGAGGTTACACACAGAATCGTGCCATGATACTTTCTTCACTCAAGCACCAGCACCTCACTATCCCTGTAAGCCTCATAACCGCTTACGATGATACGCTCGCCTGGCTCCAGTCCGTCAAGCACCTCATAATACTGGGGATTCTGTCGGCCTATGGAAATCTGTCGGCGATAAGCCTTATGTCCATCACTGTCAAGGACAAAGATCCACTGACCGCCTGTGACACTGTAGAAGGTGCCTCGCGGAATGATGATGGCCTCCTTGGGCTCACCCAATTGCAGATCAATGTAATAAGTCTGACCCGTACGAATATTGGCAGGACGCTCACCCTGAAACACAAAGTCAATACGGAAGCGGCCGTCACGCACCTCGGGATACACCTTGCGCAAGAGGAGTTTGTACTCCTGGTCATTATGCTTGAAGGTGGCAGCAAGACCTGTCTGTACACGATCAATGTAATGTTCATCTACGAATGCCTGTACCTTATAGTCACTCAAGTCATTGATTACCGCTATGCGTTGACCTGCCATGATATGTTGACCCAGTTCCACATCGAGCGATCCCACTTCGCCAGAGATTCTGCTACGCACCTCGAGACGAGCCTTACGTTCCCTCACCAACTGCACATTACGCTGCATGGATGCCAGGTTGTCGTTCATCTGATCCATTTGTGACTGTCTCAACTGAGCATCCTTATGCAGGCGCTCGGTGATGAGGTCGTGCTTCTTGCTGGCCAGTTCGTAGTCCTCCTTGGCCTTCAGGTATTCCTCACGGGCAATGAGCTGTTCCTCCCACAGAGCCTTCTGATGCTCATAGGCGCGCTTCTTGGTAATCACATCTTGCGAGAGCTGCAACTCCTCGTTGGAATTGGACAGTTTGTCCTGTTCCATCGTTATCTGCGTATTACGCAGGATGTTCTGTTTCTCAGCCAGTTCACTCTCTGCATTAAGAATCTGAAGGTCCAGATTGGAGTTGGACAGACGGATGATTACATCTCCCTCCCGTACATGAGCTCCTTCCTCGACAACCTTCTGCTGGACAATGCCACCCTCCTCACTGCTTACCTGTACCGTACTGATGGGATTGACCTGGCCATCCACAGACACATAGTCATTGAAGCGGTCACGACGAGCCTCACCAATGCTGATACCCTTGCGGTCAACACGCAACGTGGCAGAGAAGTTGCTGAGATCCAACATCAGCAACATGCCCATGAACACTATGCCACCGGCAATCCATCCCCAATACTTGCGTGGGATGAGGTAATGTTTCCTCTGAATCTGAACATCCATAATTTCTGTTTTATCTGTTATCTGTTTCCCTAAAAACTTATTGATTCTATACCTTATATATTATATACGCACACGCGCGTAAGAGACTAATCCCGCACCAGAGGACGTCCCTGATAATAGTCCACCAGTCGGCGCTTCATCACCAAGAGCATCTGCATCTGGAGGATCTTGATGCGGCTCTCAAGCAAACTGCATGCTGACGTTTGCAGGTCAAAAGTGGAAACCATGCCCTCCTCGTACTTCCTGCTGGTGGCACGATAGGCAAGTGAGTCGGACTCGACCTTACGGCACATCTGCAGCAACTCGCGCTCACAGCCCTGCATATCCATCACAGCCCTGGCTACATCATCATGCACCCTACGACGTCGGTCTTCAAATTCAACCAACGAGGTCTGCCATTGCAGGGTGGCTTGCTTGAGCGAATGCCAGTTTGCAGGGCTCAGGAAAGGTAACGAGAGAGTAATTCCAAAATATTCACCACGGTTATTTCGGAACTGTGAACCAAACGGTGTGGCGCTGCCCGAGTAAGACAGATTGCTGTAATAACTGGTATAAATACCTGCCGACAGGCTGATACTGGGCATGAGATAACCTCTGCGGATACGCACGCCCAACCGTGCATACTCGGCATTGAGCTCCGCCTCACGCAGCTGAGGAGAGAAATGCTGGAAGGTGGAAAAAATCTGCTCTGCATCAGCAGGAGCAGAGAGAGATGAATCATCGGCATCGGTCTGTAGAGTAATGCACAAGGAGTCCTGCTGGGGAAAATTCATGGCAGACTTTAAGTCGAGAAGAGCCTGGGCTGCCATGTTCTGCTGATGGGTGAGCGTATACTCATCCCCAGCCACCTGCGATTCCATCTGCACCACATCGGGGCGTCCTTTCTCACCCAACGCATAGAGAGTCTGTGTGAGATGGAGCAGACGCCTGCTCTCATCCAAGCGATCCCGGGCAATCCTGATGCAGGCTTGGGCATATGCCGCCTCGATATACTTATTCATCACGTCGGCGGCTATATCATCGCTCACACGCTGCAGAACAGTCTGGGAGGTTCGTTTAGCGAGTCGTGCCTGACGGAAAGCATTGACGGTGGCAAAACCATCAAAGAGCGAGAGAGAGGCATAGAGTTGCCAGTAATTGTTGAACGTGGTGACATTATTGTAGGTATTCGTTTCAGGGTCGACATTACGCCCCCACTGGTATTGTGCACTCAATGAAGCTCCCAGAGATGGAAGAAAGTTGGTAACGGACCTGCGATAATCCTGTTCTCTCTGTCGAACAGCAATGCGTTGACGCTGAATGTCACTGGCATGGATAATGGCATAACGCATGCAACTGTCCATCGACACGGAACAGTCCTCAGCATATGCAGGACGGCTGCCCAAAAGTGCACCAAGTACAACAAGGGCAGAGGTAATGTGCTTATTC
>JBJFDX010000320.1:0-1645 GCA_051890235.1 Bacteroidaceae bacterium
AATAAAGCCTTCGACCTCAATCAGACCGTTGTCCTGCCAGAGAATGGTCTTTATGAGGTAGTGATGAATGGCGCATACCGCGTGGGTGGTGAGGTTAACTCCGACATGCATGCAGCCATGCTGTACATGAATGAGAACCAGACATTCCTGCAGTCAACCATCGAGGACGTTGTCTCTGCCGATGATGCTGTGGATATGGTGAACTGTTGGATTACAGGTGGCACACCCGACTATCAGCTTAAGGATGCTGACGACAATGTGATTGCTTATGTTCCTCATGGTGCTCAGAGTGCTGCTTATGCCTTCAATTCAGGACGTTACGAGAACCGTCTGGTGGTCAACGTGACCGATGGTACCCTCAAGGTGGGTGTAAGGAATCCTCATCTGGTGTATACCGACTATGACTGGACTGATTTCGGTAATTTCCGTCTGAGATATCTGGGTACGATGGAGGAGGTTGGTGAAGGCATGGATGCTACGGTAAGCAGTATGTGTGCAAGAGCCAAACATATCCTGGCTACAAGTCCCAATGGAGTGAACTATCGTTTCAACCCCAACTATTACAATGGTCTCAGAACTGAATTGCAGGCCGTAGTGGAGGCTGCTGAGTCAGCATCTGCTGCTGAGCAGAAGTATGAGGCTATCTGCAAGATGGGTGAACTCTTCGGAAAAATCTACGAGTGTCAGAAGAACTACGCAACCCTCGTGGCTTATTCCGATGCCATGAGCAAGGCATGCGAGATGCTCCGTGCTTCTGAAACCATCACAGAGGAGGAAGATGCTACGGCATTCGAGATGATCAGCAAGACTCAGAACGGATACAATGATGGTCTGTATACCAGTGAGGAGGCGGCATCAGGCGGTCACCTGACGAATATTTCCTTCTATCCCACTCTGGAGGAGGATGGCTCACTGAAGGTTGCCACTGCCAGAGACCTGAACGTGTTTGCTGCTATGGTATCTGCAGGTATGACAGAATTGAATGTAAACCTGGATGCCGATATCGTTGCTGATGAGGGCTTCATAACGATAGGTGGAAACACAACGGGAACCGATTATAAGTATAATGGTACGTTTGACGGAAAGGGTCACACACTCACAGTGAACATCGATAACACAGGTGTTAATCAGACTGGTGTCTTCCGTCACACAGGTGATGCTACCATCAAGAATGTGAAGTTCACGGGAAGTATCAAGGGAGCCAACAACACAGGTCTGGTGGGTCAGATCAATGGTAAGACTCGCTTTGAGAATGTGGAGAGCAATCTGGATATCTATGGCGGAAACAATGTAGGTGGATTTGCCGGCGCAGCCAATGATGGTCCTCAGTACTTCAATAACTGTTTGTTCTCGGGTCGTGTGGAAGCTTACACCAATGGTGCAGGTGGATTCTACGGATGGTCATCTACCAATGTGGTGTATGCCGACAACTGTCTCTCTATCGGTGAGGTAGTGGGTGACCAGAGTGCCTACTTCTTCCGTGTGAAGTGTGATGGCACTGTGGGCACAGCAGGTGCAGCCGGTTGCTATGTGTATGGAGGAAATATGTATTTCTTGCGCACCAGTGATCCTTCTGTACTGGTATCTGGTACTCCTCTCTGGTGGGGTGAGTTCCTTACTGACGTAATCTTGGAGGTGGCTGCCA
>JBJFDX010000321.1:0-1642 GCA_051890235.1 Bacteroidaceae bacterium
CATACTGTGTCTCGTTGGAGAAACGTCCGATGGCCACCTTTCTCTTCAGCACCATTCCTTCCTCCTGCTCTGTTTGTACAGGATTCTCAACGACTTCCACTTTGCGTTGAGCAAATGTTGCTGAGCAGACAGCCAGCAGCAACATCATCGATAATACGCTCTTTTTCATGTTTTAAAAATCTATGTTAACACGTTAGCTTATCCATTCTTGATGGGTTTCTTATATTCTGCAAAGATATTCAAATGGGTAACCTGAGCGTAAGGATTTCTGGTGTATGAGTTTTTCATACGTGCGAATTTAACCCCACAGGTTAAAACTTAACTCTGGCATATCCTATTTGTTGGTTTTTTGCACGGAAATCACATTGCCGCAATATGGACAATTGAAGCTGGTGAATCCCATATGTTCCCGTTCTTGATATCCGTCCATCAGGCTTGCTAAGGGTACTTGAAGTGCTTGTGCAAACTTTGACAGAACGGCCAGTGTGATATTCTTCCGCTCATTGACAACCTCGCTCACATACTGTGGCGTCACTTGCATCAGTTCAGCCAGATGCTGGGTACTGATGTCTTTCTCTTTCATGATTTTGTCTATCCTCAACATATCTGCAATGTGTTTGACTTTCTGATTTCTTGTCTTTGTTTTTATCATGTTCCGTGCAAAGGTTCTACTTATCTGTGCAGTCTTTCTGCAACGAAAAAAAAGATTGTTCCTTATTTGATTATTATTGCAGTTCTCTATAAATTTGCATCATTCTTTATTTTCCTGAAACAATAAACTATCACTCAGATGGATAAATCAGACAAATATTCGCCTACGGGCAAAGTACCCTTTATCAGTAAGTTTGCCTATGGCTTTGGTGACGTAGGCTGTAATTTCAGTTGGTCCTTTGTGGTCTCGTTTCTGATGATCTTTTATACGGATGTGTTTGGCATCGGCATGGGAGCTGTGGCTACACTTATGCTGGTATCTCGATTCTGGGATGCTATCAACGATCCCATTATCGGTGGATTTAGTGACCGGACAAGATCACGTTGGGGAAGATTTCGTCCATGGTTGCTCTTCGGAGCTCCTGTCACAGCCATTGTGCTGGTTCTTTGCTTCTGGGCACATCCCGATATGAGTTACACGGGCAAGATTGTGTACATGAGCATTACCTATGGTCTGTTGGTGTTGGGATACACTTGTGTGAACCTGCCTTATGGAACGCTCTGTGGAGCCATGACCCAAAATATCGACCAGCGTGCTCAAATCAACACAAGCCGTTCGGTGGCAGCCATGATAGCCATTGGCGTCATCAATATTGTTACTGTTCCTCTGGTGAAGTACTTCGGAGATGGTTCGCTTAGCAGTTCCCGAGGTTTCATCTGTGTGGCAATCCTCTATGGTTTGATTTTCACCCTCTGCCATTGGTTCTGTTTTGCCAAGACTCGTGAGGTGGTGGAGATACCTGTAAACCAGGAGGCAATATCTGTGAGCGAGCAACTGAAGGCTGTGGTCAAGAACAAGCCCTTCCTGATGGCCGTGGTGGGACAGTTGCTGTTTGGCTTTATCCTCTATGGCAGGAATGCCGATCTCATCTATTATTTCAAGTATGTGGAGGGCAACGAGGATCTGTTCTCATTCTTCTCTGGAGTGATA
>JBJFDX010000322.1:0-5814 GCA_051890235.1 Bacteroidaceae bacterium
CGACAACGACCGTAGCATGTACAGTATCGACAGTCTGCTCACTAAGTTTGGAGGATATTACACTCAGGAGCAACTCTACCTGGGTTACATTCCAGGACTCGACTCACTCAACTATTGTTACAACGCCGAGAACAGCCAGTATGCCACATATCGGGAATACAATCATGAGGCTAACCTCATGTTTAGATACAACCAAGGAGAAAACAGACTGAACTTTGGCGTGAGCATACAGCCACAGACCACCCACATGGACTACGCGAAAAATCTGCTGGACACCACCGTCGTACGTCACACATTCAACTGGGCACCACGCATTGACTATCGTTGGAAGATAAGTAACACGAGTCAACTGAGAGCAAGATTCAACGGTAGGATGAATCAGCCAAGCATGACCGACCTGCTGGAAGTAACGGACAGCAGAGACCCCTTGAATATCAGTACAGGTAACAGCGGACTGCGCAGCAGTTGGCAGAACAACCTCGATCTCTTCTACAATGCCTATGTGACCGAGAAGCAACGTGGTTGGATGTTCAACGCGCGCTACAGCCAGACACGCAATAGTATCAGCAGCGCCACCATCTACAACACTGAGACAGGTGCACGATATACCCGCCCCATGAATATCGACGGAAACTGGAATACAGGAGGAGCTGTGATGTTCAACACAGCCATGGGAAAGAAAAAATACTTCAATGTGCATACCTTCACCAACCTCAGCCATAATCACAACGTAGGCTACCTGAGCAGCAACAGCGACGGAAGCAACTGGAGCAACATATATCAACCCAACGGGAGTGTGAATATGGACTACATCTTCAGCACTACTCCCCTACAGAAAGCCACCACAAAGACTACGAACATCAGCGAGAACGTTCGTCTCAATTTCCGCAATGATCTGATGGAAGTTGGAGTAAATGGAGGTGTGAACTACCAGCATGCACGTTCTGCCCTGCAGAAGAATGCCAACATGGACAACTGGAGTTTCAATTACGGAGGTAATCTCACCATTAATGCACCTTGGGGAACAAGCCTCAGCACCGACATTGGTGAACAATGCCGACGTGGTTATGAAGACGCAAGCATGAACACCAACGAACTGATCTGGAATGCGCAGCTGAGTCAGTCTTTCCTGAAAGACCGTGCCGCTACCATCAGCGTACAGTGGTATGACATTCTCAGGGAACGCAGCAGTATCAGCCGTTCAATCAGCGCAACCATGCGAAGTGACTCATGGACGAACGCCATACACTCCTACGTGATGGTACATTTCATCTACAAACTCAACCTCATGGGCAGCAAAGGTGCACGTGTACAAGGAATGGGAGGACCTGGAGGAGAACGTGGTGGCCGTGGAGGCGGAGGGCCAGGCCGTTTCTGAACCAGGAAAACCATGCGTACAAAGACACACTACGCACAAGCGCGGGGAGGAACATTTTTCAATGGTCTCTCCCCGCTTCTCGTGAGTACAAGAGGACGAAAAAAGTTTTCTTCGCCGTCATGGCACGCAATCCGATGAAATGTTGTAAGTTTGCAGAAGATAATTTACTCATGGGGCAATGGTATAGCCGAGTAACCCCATCACACATAACACATTTATAACATGGAGGACAAACAAAACAAACTATAAATCAAAGATATAGAACTTAGAACATCTTTTTCTCAAAATCCGAAACCGCCAATTGAAGTAAACGAGAATAAGTATGCCGCTAGTTCGCGTCCGAAAGGGCGTGAACTGATTGTGCTTATTCGTTTACGCGGTTACTTGGCGGTACCTGGATTTTGGATAAGCAAACATTCAGTTCCGCTCTTCTTTTTTTATGCAAGACATAGGCAAACTCATATCAGACGAACTCATCCGCCAAGAACGTACACCTGCATGGCTGGCCAGCAAACTGGGATGTGACCGCACCAACGCTTACAAAATACTCAAGCGCAGTAGCATTGACACGTCCTTACTTGCCCGTATCAGCATAGTATTGAAACATGATTTCTTCCTTGACCTCTCTGTCTCAATGCTCAAGCGTGACAATCATACCACAAACTGTTGACAATTCAGCCACACCTACATACCACACGAAAGCAGGAACACTCGTACATTTGCCATATGAATATAAATATACATTAATCACATATCACAATCATGCTTAAAAAATTCCTTTTGCTCCTTGGCCTCTTCTCGTCAATGAGCATAATAGCACAGACAACACTGAAATCTGGAAGTATCGTTCCCGTAAGTTTTACAGAGAAAGTAACCAGCAATAGTACTTCTGTCAACATTATCGTAGCCCAAGACATAAAGGTGGATGGTGTGACCATTATTGCAGCAGGGACTCCTGTCACCAACCAGATAACAAGCACGAAAAGGCGCGGGTGCGGACGTCCTGGCACAGTATCGGTGACATTACTCTCCACCACTGCCGTCAACGGCGAAGTGGTTCGCTTAATGGGGCAATCAATCAACAAAGAGGGAGTCAGCAAGAAAGGTAAAGCCATAGGTCTGGGCGTAGGATTGGGGCTATTCATGTGGCCCTGCCTCGGTTGCCTTGCCATCAAAGGCGGTGAAGCTGAGATTCCCGCAGGCACCATCGTTCAGAATATGATGACTAACAACGAAGTGACCATCAAGTAACGAAGATATGCCAAATACTATTAACAGCGAAGCCTGCCCAACATGGCAGGCTTCGCTGTTAATGAGCATGAAGCAAATCACGCACACTATAGTATGTGGGCTTCGGCCGATAATCCCTATCAAAGAGCAAAGGATAATTGGCAGCACCTATCCAGGAATCATTATCGGACAGATTCCAGAAAGTAATGTTACGAATCAAGTCGCTATGCCGACGAAACACATCAAAAAGCATGGTATATTGCTTGTCAAAACGAGTTAGGACTGCAGAGTCGGGAACCAGACTCTGCCCCTGACTGAAAGTAAGCTGACCTCCATGCTCATGACTGGCCCTGACATCCAGTTCCGTGATATGAATTACATCCACCACCTGTGAAAATGTCTTGATAGCAGACTCCAGGAGATCTCTGTCGGGCCAATAGATATTATAGTGTGCCTGCATCCCCAATCCATGAATGGGAACACCTTGAAGTCGCATCTTTTTCAGCATGGCCACTATACGGTCACGCTTTGCAGGATCGACCGTACTGTAATCATTATAGAAGAGCAGAGCCTTTGGATCTGCCTCGTGAGCATACTCAAAGGCACGGGCAATAAACTCATCACCACACAGATTGTAATGACGGGTGATGCGATAGGGACACGAGATTGTATCGGGACCATCTGCTATTGCCTCATTCACCACATCCCAAGCATACACCACATCCTTATACCTATTGACCACGGCATGAATATGTGTCCGCAATCGCTCATAAAACACTTCCTTTGAGACAGGGTTTCCCTGACTGTCAACAAACATCCAATCGGCAAACTGATTATGCCAGCACAGACAATGCCCACGCATCTTGAGTCCATTACGACGACAGAAATCTGCAATACTGTCTGCACCCTCCCATGCAAAGATTCCCTCACGAGGCTGAACGGAAGCCGGCTTCATGGCATTCTCTGCTGTTGCAGTACTGAAGTTCGCCACAATCAGCGCACGCTGGCTCTCCACGCCCACATTACGGAGATTAAGCCCCACTCCCACATCAAAACATTTACGATAAGCATCCTTCAATCCCTTGACAGACTTCGACTTCGCATGCAGTGGCGCAATAAAAATCAAGAAAGATACAATCAGAAAAAGACTGATTCCTAAAGAGGAACAAGTGGGACAGAAGATATGTCCTTCCTGCTTTGTCATGGGCACCCTACAGTTGTCTCTGCGGTTCATAAATACAAGGTATTAAAGATACGAAAAAGGAATGCTACTGGAAAAAAGAGAAGTTTACACTGCCATATGAACGATGTTCCACAAAACGAGGATGCTGTGAGAAATCATTATGCTTGCCATGTTCCAAAACGAAGAGACCACCCTCGTTGAGTAAGTTACAATCCAAAACTATATCAGGCATCTGAGGCAACTGCTCCAACATATAAGGAGGATCGGCAAAGATAAAATCAAAACGCTCACGGCAACGGGTCAGATAACGAAATACATCAGCGCGAACGGGGAAGGCTTCTTTTGCCTTAAGTTTATCAATAAAACCACAGATGAAACTGAAATGGAGTGGATCATTCTCGACCGACACCACATGACCACAACCACGGCTCAGCAGTTCCAGGGTGATGCTTCCCGTTCCCGAAAAGAGGTCAAGAGCCGAGGGCTCTTCTTCGAAATCCAGATAGCCCTGTAACACATTGAAGAGATTCTCCTTAGCAAAGTCTGTAGTTGGGCGAGCCTTGAATGTGCGTGGAATATCAAAACGACGCCCTTTATATTTTCCTGTTATTACGCGCATAATTCAACGTGCAGTATGTAGTTTCTAAGTTCTTCAACAAGCGGTTTTCCCTCTTCGTTCAACAGGCAGACAGTTTTCTGCACATCCAGTTGCAGATTGCGCCAAACAGCCATCAGGTAATATACACGGTCGGCAACCGTATCAGCCTGATAGGTACAGGCGAAACGCAACTGACTGCCTGCAAGGACACACACATGCAACTCTCTCCCTTCCACATGTACATGCATACGAGGCTCTGCCCCGCCCATCCTTCGGTCATTCTCCACAGCCTGACATATCAATTGTCCTGCTCTGCCACAAATCGTGGTTTGCGGATACAGGTCTGTCAGTACCTGCACAAGCATCTGATTCAGAGAGAACAGTTCCACGACATCCATTCCTGGAAGTATCCTGTGACGAACATCTGAATTGTTCAGCTTAATACTGGAGAACGTCAACCTATACACGGAAGCCATATCCGAGCGCCGGAACAACTCCACAGGCACATAGGTAGAGGGTGCATGTGACACCAGCTGCACCTGTGCATAGGTGCGTGACGTAACGTGTCCGCTGAGCAACATTTCCCTTAGGACAGAAGCCTTCGTCTGGACGTCACCTTCAGGGAAAGGCATACTCTGATGCCACACACTTCGCTCAGCAGAGTCACTTACTGAGACAGAAAATCCATCCACGAGAACGTGGATGGACAATCTGTATGTAGTCAAGGGATTATTACTCCCAGTTGCCTGCATTATTATTCCAGTTTGAACCAGCGTCTCCAATCTTCAGACCAGCATAAGCGCCCTTAGCATCAGCCTCTTCAGCACGGTTGTAGACAAGCCTCTTGCCAGCCTTGCCCATACCCTTGAGGAAACTGCTGTCAGGAGCGTTGCACTCCATCACCTGCATGATGGTACCTGAACGTGTAGTGTTGGGCACAGCAATCAGCTCAAACTTATCACCCTGTGAGAAAGGAATGTAGCACAAGGAATCGGCCTCAAAGCCTTCCTCCTTATACAGAGAGTCGATAAGTGACACCCAAACAGTGTCTCTGCGGAAATTCTCCAAGCCATTAGCAGCAATGGCAGCCTGGTCACCGCTGTTGACAATAGCTGCGGCAGATGCTTCCGTCAAGCCCTTATCCATCTGATCATCACTCAAGTCACCCTGCTTCATCACGATAGGCAACTTACCATTCTTGACGAAATCAATCAGTTCGTCCCAATCAGCACAATAAACACCTTCATGCTGCAACTTGTACTCTTCCTCAGCCTTACGGATGTCAATAAGACGTGCTTTCACAACTGCCTCACGCTGAGCGACTTCTTCGTCAAATCCAATAGTGTCGGTAATACTGCGCCAACTGATAACCAGCAGCAGAGCCACCCACACACCTAAAACAAGATTTACAATCTTCTTCTGTTT
>JBJFDX010000323.1:0-1635 GCA_051890235.1 Bacteroidaceae bacterium
TCCCTCCTTTTCGTTAGGCCCACATATATAATAATGTGTAGGCATTGCAAATACCTCATGCAGAGCGTACATCACGGCGGCAGAGAATTTGGTCATTCCCAATGGACGTAGTGTTGCCATCACTTCTGCTGTTGACATCACGGGAGTGCCTAATCCTTCGACCCACATGCCTTGTGATTGCAAATCCTTGCACTCTATTACATCATTATGCCATACACACAAGGCATAATAGTAGTCCATAAGATGCCTAAATCCAAGCCCGCCATCGATATGATGCTTGTACATGTGTGTCAACTGATAGATAACATTTACGGACGAAGTCGGTATGGCAAAGCCAAAATGCGTTTTATTCTTCATACACTCATCCTCGTGACACTCAAACCATTTCTGCAATAGTCTATTCCTAAATGGCGAATAGAGATGGGCAGGCCTAAAATGCACTTCTATAGGAGTTCCAGACATATCTGGGGCATCAATATGATGATAGGAAATGATTGAAGAATCTTCTTTTCCTTCAAGTCGATAAAGTTGCTTCACATACTCAATAACTGCCTTCCTGCCATGATACGGGATATACTCCACACTATCTTTTCCTGTTTGCACTGCAATTGAAATATCATTTTTGCATACAGTCCACACGTCAATATCTCCACATTGTCTTCTACTCCTCAGTTTCTCTGGATAGTTCAGCAAGTTCCCCTGCCCTTTCAATATGCAGCATTGCAATCCGTCATGCCCATATCTCCTCGTCAGCTCCACACATTGTTCATTAAGCACAGCATTACGCTTCTCTATCTTCAATGCCAAAGCCATCCACTGCATCATAAGCCCAGCAGGACACACTACTCCCATGGCATGCAGTTTCTCCACAGCCGTAAATCCGACCCCAATCAGAGCCTGCCTTTTGCAAAAGTCAAAAAGCCGTCCCCAGTCAGCATCCGAAATGCTGACCGACAACGATTTCCTGTTTTCTACAGCAACCTGTAGAAACTCAAAGTACAACTTCTCCATCCCTACATAAACTTCGCCTTGATAAACTGCGGAACCTTCCACAGCATCTTCTCTATTTTTGTGATAGTAGCGTTCATTCCATGCGAATGGTACATCCTTATATCCTCCTTCCACATCTGTTTCCTTCGAGCACTGTCCGTGCTCAATCCGCCCATACGCATACGAACAATATACTCAGGCAGATAAGTCACTGTAATATCTCCACCCAGCAGATAACGGAATAGAAGATCCGAATCGGCAGCTATCTTATATGACTCATTATAAAGACCACGTTTCTCCATTACCTCCCTACGGATATAGCAGGTAGGATGCAGCGGCAGCCAACCATGGCGCACCTTCCACAAGCGATATGTCCCTCCAATCCATTTCCTCACCACCTTGTCCGTATTCTCTGGATTCACGAACAATCCGTCACCATACAAAAAGTCTGCATGAGTCGCCTCTAATTGCTTCACTATATTCGATACAGTATGTGACGAATACAAGAAATCATCAGAATGGACCAACCCGATGTAATCGCCGGTAGCCATACGTATTCCTTTATTGATAGCCTCATACATTCCATGGTCAGGCTCTGAGATAAATTTCACTTTATTTTCATGACCACAGATAACTTCACGTATT
>JBJFDX010000324.1:0-5797 GCA_051890235.1 Bacteroidaceae bacterium
AACCGGGTCTCTCGGGCAGGTTGAGTACAATCCCTTTCAGATATTCCTCCAGTTCTTTTTTATCGCTCATTTTGCGTGTTTCTTTCTCCCTTTTTGTCCGTTCAACCCTAATCCTTTCCTTGTTCAGTTTTTCTTT
The DNA here is from genome assembly GCA_051890235.1 of Bacteroidaceae bacterium. Lineage (GTDB taxonomy): Bacteria > Bacteroidota > Bacteroidia > Bacteroidales > Bacteroidaceae > Physcousia. The sequence goes on from JBJFDX010000324.1 coordinate 137, forward strand.
CTCGAACGAAAGGTTATGCGTCGGTTGAAATCGGGATTTCTGTTTGTATTAAACGTGAAGTAGGTTTGCGTCAAACGTCTTGCGTGTTTGACGCAAACAATCTGTTCGTTTCTGCTTATATCTTCAGCAGGGTGGTCATTTCTACCGATTCGTCAAATACGGCCCTTCCGTTGAGTCCTTCGCCGGTGAGTTCTATAATGAAGTTGATATAGGTTCTCTTGGGGTTGAATTTCTGTACGAGATTGTAAGCGGCTTTCATACTTCCGCCCGTGGCCAGCAGGTCGTCGTGCAAGAGTACCACATCCTTCTCGGTTATTGCATCCTTGTGAATCTCGATGGTATCCTTGCCGTATTCCTTCATGTATGATTCCTTAAGCGTGTCGGCAGGCAGTTTGCCAGGCTTGCGGCACATAACGAATCCTGCATTCAATTTAAGCGCCAGGGCGGCTCCCAGGACGAATCCCCGGCTTTCGATTCCCACCACTTTGGTTATCCCTTTGTCCTTGTAGAGTTCGTAGAGCTCGTTTACCATGATACGCATGCATTTGGCGCTCTTGAAGAGGGTGCTGACGTCCTTGAACTGGATCTCGGGAATCGGAAAATCCGGCACGTTTCTCAGGTTTTTCAGTAGAGTTTCGTTGTTCATAATGAGAGAGTTATTGTTGAAGTATTCTTGTTTTGTTTCACGTGGAACTTATCTGTTCATCAGAATCATGAGCACGCTTATGTCGCTTGGGCTCACGCCTGGTATTCTGCTTGCCTGCGCCAGGGTTTCGGGGTCGATTCGAGTGAGTTTTTGTCTGGCTTCGGTAGAGAGCGATTGCAGAGTGGAGTAGTCGAACTTGCCTTGTATGCGGATGTTTTCCAGCCTTTGAATCTTGTCGGCATTCTGTCGCTCTCGCATGATGTATCCTGCGTATTTGATTTTGATTTCAGCGGCTTCTGCAATCTCTTCCTTGCGCTCGGGAATGCTTTCCAGCTTCTCTTTGAGCGCAGGAATCAGCGGAGTCAGGTTTTCGAATGAGAGCATGGGCCGCGAAAGCAAATCGGAAAGTTTGCAGCCCCTTTGCATAGGTTCGCATCCCAAGGCTTCCAATCCTCCGTTTATGTATGCGGCTTTTACCGAATAATCCTTGCAGAATTGCATCAGAAGTTCTATCTGTTCCTTCTTTTTGAGCCAATGGCTGAGTCGGTCTTCTGAGGCTAATCCCATGCGATGACTCCGTTCTGTAAGTCTTGCGTCGGCATCGTCCTGCCTGAGCAGGATGCGGTATTCTGCTCGGCTGGTAAACATGCGGTATGGTTCGTCCACTCCCTTTGTGACCAGATCGTCGATGAGAACTCCTATATATGATTCGTCCCTCTTCATTACGAATGGGGCGCTTCCTGCGCATTTCAGGGCTGCGTTCATGCCGGCCACCACGCCTTGTCCTGCTGCCTCTTCGTATCCTGTGGTTCCGTTGACCTGTCCGGCCATAAACAGGCCTTCCACTACCTTTGATTCCAGCGTGTGGCGCAGTTGAGTGGGGTCGAAGTAATCATATTCGATAGCGTACCCCGGGCGATAGATTTGCAGGTCTCTGAAGGCCGGTATCATCCTCAGGGCCTCTATCTGGGCATCGATGGGCAGGCTGCTGCTGAATCCGTTCAGGTAATACTCGTTTGTGTTGTCTCCCTCGGGCTCCAGGAAGAGCATGTGTTCCGTTTTGTCTGCAAAGGTAACCAGTTTGGTTTCTATGCTGGGGCAGTATCGTGGTCCGATACTTTGTATCTGTCCGTTGTAGAGGGGTGAGTCCGGCAGGGCCTCCTTGAGCCGCTCGTGTACCTGCTCATTGGTGTAGGTAATCCAGCATGGGAGTTGTCTCATGGGCCTTTTCTCGCCCAGGAATGAGAATTTATGGAAGTCGTTTTCTCCGTCTTGCCTTTGCATTTCATCGAAGTGGACGCTCCTTCCGTCTATTCTTACCGGGGTGCCCGTCTTCATTCTGCCGGCCGTGATGCCGTGTTGCGTGATGCTTTCCGTGAGATGCAGACTGGCAGGCTCGGCACATCTGCCGCCTGACCATTTGGTTCTGCCAATGTGCATGAGTCCGTTGAGAAACGTGCCTGCCGTGATGATTACGCATCGGGCCTTGATTTCCACTCCCAGATAAGTACTCACGCCTGTGACCTGTCCGTGGCTCACCATCAGTTCCTTTACCTGATCCTGCCAGATGCTCAGGTTGGGCGTGTTCTCGAGTACTTCTCTCCATGCCCAGATAAACTTTCCCCGGTCACATTGTGCACGCGGACTCCACATGGCAGGGCCTTTGCTTCTGTTGAGCATGCGGAACTGAATGGCTGTCCTGTCGGCCACCTGGCCTGTGTGTCCGCCCAGAGCATCCACTTCACGTATGATTTGCCCTTTGGCTATTCCGCCTATGGCAGGGTTGCAGCTCATCTGCGCAATCTTGTTCATGTCCATGGTGATGAGACACGTTTTGGCTCCCATGCTTGCGCTTGCGCTTGCTGCTTCACACCCGGCGTGTCCGCCTCCCACCACCACCACATCGAATTTCATTTCCATATTCATCCGCCCTTCTCTTTACTCTAAGCAATTGTTTGGGTCGCAAAAATAAGGTTTTCTCCCAACATTTAAGGACAAATCTTTGTCAAATCACAAATTTGGTATAATTTTGTTGCGTTATGGATGCCCTATATATTTTTATGTACGTATAAAGTAAATCGAAATTCAATAATCTAATTCTGTAATTTTATGTGGTTAATTAAATCATCCATCGGCAGGAAGGTAGTGATGTCTGTGACCGGCATTGCCCTTATCCTGTTTCTGACATTCCATGCTTCGATGAATGTGGTGGCCCTCTTCAGCGCAAAGGGTTACAACATGATTTGCGAGTTTCTTGGTGCCAACTGGTATGCTGTGGTGGCTACCCTGGGTCTTGCGGCCTTGGTGGCTCTTCACTTTATCTATGCCATCTGGCTTACCATTCAGAATCGCAAGGCTCGTGGCAACAACCGTTATGCTGTGACCGACAAGCCTGCAAAGGTTGAGTGGGCCAGCCAGAACATGCTTGTACTGGGTATCATCGTGATTCTGGGTATGGGCCTGCATCTGTACAACTTCTGGTACAACATGATGTTTGCCGAGCTGGTGGGCATGGAGGGCGGTATTGCTCCCACCGACGGAACGGCTTTCATTGCTGAGACCTTCAGTTGTCCCTGTTACACAGTCGTTTATCTGATTTGGCTGGCAGCTTTGTGGTTCCATCTCAATCATGGATTCTGGAGTGCCTTGCAGACTCTTGGCTGGAACGGCAAGGTGTGGTTCTGCCGTTGGAGAGTGATTGGTTGTGCATACAGCACGCTGGTGGTGCTGATGTTTGCAGCCGTAGCCATTCTCTTCTCTGTGGGTTATCGTCCTGCTGACTGCGCCGAGGTGTGTGGCCAGCCTGCATGTGTAGAGGGCGCATGCCCTGCAAGCCTTTGCTCAAAGGGCGAGTGCCAGGGCAAGTGCCAGAAAGCCTGCCAGGCAGAAGGCAAGTGTGAAGGCGAGTGCCAGGGCAAGTGTGAAGGCAAGTGCCAGGGCGAGTGTGAAGGTTGCCCCGCTCAGGAAGGCGTGGAGCACAACCATATGACCCGTGACATCCGCGAGGATTGCCCCGCATGTCCCAAGAGGAAGTGATATTTTAAACAAAAAGAATTATGGCTAAGATAATCGATTCTAAGATTCCCGAGGGTCCTATAGCAGAAAAATGGACCAACTATAAGGCTCATCAGCGTCTGGTGAACCCCAAGAACAAGCTCAAGCTTGACGTTATCGTGGTTGGCACAGGATTGGCAGGTGCAAGTGCTGCTGCCTCCTTGGGAGAGATGGGTTTCAATGTGTACAACTTCTGCATCCAGGATTCTCCCCGCCGTGCTCACTCCATTGCGGCACAGGGTGGTATCAATGCTGCAAAGAATTATCAGAACGACGGCGACTCTGTCTATCGTCTGTTCTACGATACGGTCAAGGGTGGCGACTATCGTGCCCGCGAGGCCAACGTATATCGCTTGGCTGAGGTGAGCAACGCCATCATCGACCAGTGTGTGGCCCAGGGTGTTCCCTTTGCCCGCGAGTATGGCGGCATGCTGGCCAACCGCTCGTTTGGCGGAGCTCAGGTGAGCCGCACGTTCTATGCCAAGGGTCAGACGGGCCAGCAGCTCCTGCTGGGCGCTTACAGTTCACTCTCACGCCAGGTACACACAGGCAAGGTGAAGCTCTTCACCCGCTATGAGATGGAGGATGTGGTGATTGTGGACGGACGTGCCCGCGGTATCATCGCCAAGAATCTGGTTACAGGCAAGCTGGAGCGCTTCTCTGCCAATGCCGTGGTGATTGCCACAGGTGGCTATGGAAATGCTTACTTCCTGAGTACCAATGCGATGGGTTGCAACTGCACGGCTGCCATCCAGTGCTATCGCAAGGGTGCCTACATGGCCAATCCCTCTTACGTGCAGATTCATCCCACCTGTATTCCCGTGCATGGCGACAAGCAGTCGAAGCTCACCCTCATGTCGGAGTCTCTCCGCAACGACGGCCGTATCTGGGTGCCCAAGAAGCTCGAGGATGCCAAGGCTTTGCAGGCTGGCGTGAAGCAGGGATATGAGATTCCCGAGGAGGACCGTGACTATTATCTGGAGCGCCGTTATCCTGCATTCGGCAACCTGGTGCCCCGTGACGTGGCCTCCCGTGCCGCCAAGGAGCGTTGCGACAGGGGATTTGGCGTGAACAATACCGGTCTGGCCGTATTCCTGGACTTCAGCGAGTCTATCCAGCGCCTGGGTATCGATGAGATTCGCCAGCGTTATGGCAACCTCTTCGACATGTATGAGGAGATTACCGACGTCAATCCCGGCGAGAAGGCCCTCACACGTGACGGCGTGGACTATTACCATCCCATGATGATCTTCCCCGCCATCCATTACACCATGGGCGGTATCTGGGTTGACTATGAGCTGCAGACCTCCATCCCCGGCCTGTTTGCCATCGGCGAGTGCAACTTCTCCGACCATGGAGCCAACCGCTTGGGTGCCAGCGCCCTCATGCAGGGATTGGCCGACGGATACTTCGTGCTCCCTTACACCATTCAGAATTATCTGGCCGACCAGTCTATCTGGCCACGCCTCTCCACCGACCTGCCCGAGTTTGCCGAGGCTGAGAAGGGTGTCCAGTCCGAGATAGACCGTCTGATGAACATCAAGGGCAAGCGCTCTGTGGACTCCATCCACAAGGAGCTGGGCCACATCATGTGGGAGCATGTGGGTATGGGCCGCACCAAGGAGGGTCTCGAGGAGGGACTGAAGTTGCTCAACGCCATCCGCAAGGAGTTCAACACCAACCTCTTCATTCCCGGTTCTGCCGAGGGCCTGAATGTGGAGCTCGACAAGGCCATCCACCTGCGCGACTTCATCATCATGGGTGAGTTGATTGCCTATGACGCCCTTCATCGTGAGGAATCCTGCGGAGGACACTTCCGCGAGGAGCATCAGACTGCTGACGGCGAGGCTAAGCGAGATGACGAGAACTTCTTCTATGTAGGCTGCTGGGAGTACCAGGGACAGGACGAGAAGGCTCCCGAGCTCATCAAGGAGCCTCTGAAGTATGAGATAATCCAGGTA
>JBJFDX010000325.1:0-5795 GCA_051890235.1 Bacteroidaceae bacterium
GGACATGCCAATTTCCCCAACGGATACGTTTACAAGGATAACTACACGGAGTATTCGCTTAACTTTCAGCAATTGCTCAAGTACACAAAGAAATTTGGCAACAATAACATATCTCTGCTGGCCGGACACGAGAGTTATGACCGCACCTATGAGGACATTTACGGTGAGCGAAAGAATATGTTCTCCTATTTCGACAATCAGGAACTCAATGGTGCCACCACCCTTTATGGTAACGGTTCCTCCTCATTGGGCTACAACACCGAAGGATGGATATTCCGTGGACTCTACGACTGGGATGGCAAGTACTTTGGCCAGGTATCATACCGCCGCGATGCCTCCAGCCGTTTCCATCCCGACCATCGTTGGGGTAACTTCTACTCTATTGGAGGTGCATGGATTCTCACCAAGGAATCATGGATGGAGAAAGCCAAATGGCTCAACACGCTCAAGCTCAAGGCCTCATTCGGTCAGAACGGCAACGACAATATCAGCGACTTTCTCTATGTGGACACTTACAACATCACTAAAGGTGATGGCAACGAAATCGGGCTCACTCTGCGCAACATAGGCAACGAGCGCATCACTTGGGAAACGGTCAACAACATCAATGTGGGTTTGGAATTTGATCTCTTCTCCAATCGTCTGCGCGGTAGCCTTGAATATTTCTATCGCAAGACCAGTGATATGCTCTGCAGTGTGAAGGTTCCCCTGTCCACTGGCTACGCCGGTTATTCCGATAACGTTGGTGACATGGCCAATAGCGGAGTGGAGATGGAGATTGCAGGCGACATCATTGCCACCAAGAACTGGACTTGGACTTTGGGAGCCAACATCACAAGTTACAAGAACAAGATTCTGAAATTGAATGCAGACAACCGAAACAACGTGCTCGAAGGACATGTAGGCTACAACAGCGGAAGTTATTTCTATGGCGAAGGACTTCCTATGTACACATGGCGTCTGCGCAAATATGCAGGCGTGTCAGAGGACGGACAATCGATGTGGTATTTGCACGATGCCAATGGCAACCTGACCACTACCACCAATCCCACCGAGATTACTCGTGACGAGGACTTCTTCAACTGTGGAACAGCTTTGCCCGACTTCTATGGTGGATTCAACACGTCACTCAGCACACACGGCTTTGACCTGAGTGTATCGTTTGCTTATTCTGTGGGAGGCAAGGTACTCGATTGCGGATACCAGTCGCTTATGGATTGTCCTACAGCAGGCCTCACAGGTGAAGCCATCCATGAGGACATGCTCAAGGCATGGTCACCTGCCAACACATCCTCCAACATTCCACGTTACCAGTATGGTGACACCTACGCAGCCTATACTTCCGACCGATTCCTTATCAACGGAAGTTGGCTCAGCCTGCAAAATATCACCCTGGGATACAACCTGCCTAAGAAATGGCTTGCTCCACTCCATATTACCGGTGTTCGGCTAAGCATTTCCGGCGAGAATCTCACCTATTGGAGCAAGCGTAAGGGTCTCGACCCACGCAGCAACAATTTCGGAATGGCAAGCAGCGACACGAAGTATGCACCTGCACGCACCATCATAGGTGGTATCAATGTACAATTTTAACCAACCAGGAGGACGAATCAATGATTAACAGAACACTATACAGATATATATGCCTGTGGCCCATGATTGCCACCTTATCCCTTGCTGCCTGTATCGAAGAGGAATTGCCATCCGATATGGCCACAGCAGACCAAATTGAGGTCATGGACCAGGGTACTTCACTCAAGATGATGGTCTATGGTTTGAACTCAAAGATGATTTCTGAGTCAAACTACTACAACAGCTCCTATGCAGGCACATGGTATGCTACCCAAGACTGGGGCTACCCCTGCTACATGTATATACGCGAGACGATGCTCGATGGTTTCCCCTCCACCGATGCCAGTTGGAACTATCAACTCTATTACGAGAGTGCAAGCAACCTCACGGGTTATACTGCGTGTCCTTATTTCTATTACTACAGTTTGATTGACAATGCCAATCGCATTCTCAGAACCCGATCTAATGGAGACATGAGCGAAACCATCGCACAATACAAGGGTATTGCGCGCGTATACCGCGCCCTCTCCTACATGGACTTGAGCATGATGTTTGAGTTCTACCCCACAGAAAAAGAGGAGCTCAACGCCAAGGCCAAGGATGTATGGGGACTCACGGTGCCCATTGTCACCGAAAACTCTACTCTGGAAGAGGAAAAAAACAATCCACGTGTGCCGTTCTACACGATGTACCGCTTCATCTACAACGACCTTACACAGGCAGAAAAAGACCTGCGTTCCTATGTTCGCTCCGAAAAGAATGAGGTGAACATCGACGTGGTGAACGCATTACTCTCACGTTTTTGGCTTACGTTGGCAACCCGTTTCCGCAAGTTCCCCAAGGACTTGAACACACAGTTATCCCATGAAGGGGATGCCGACAAAGGCTGTGCCCTGGGCATAACCACAGCAGAGGAATGTTACCAAAAGGCAGCAGCCTATGCTGAAAAGGTAATCAATGCAGGTTACACCCCTGTCACCAAGGAGCAATGGAAGGATGCCAAGACTGGCTTCAATACTGCCAATCAAGCATGGGTGTGGGACATGCGCGTCACCTCGCAGGAGCAATATTCCAGTTTCTGGTGCAGCATTATGGGACTCACCACATCCGAAGCCACATGGGCCATGCCAGCCTATGGCGATGCCTACCGTTGCATCAGCACACGTTATTACGATATGATACAGGATGGCGACTGGCGCAAAGAGACTTGGATAGCACCCGAAGATGCCGGTTCAGCCACAGTTCCGGCCCAGTACAACAGTCTGCTCAAGGATGAGTCTGCTACTACCAAGGCAGAACGAACATGTTTCAGCCGTTTGCCAGCCTATGCCAACCTGAAATATCGTCCTGGTAGCGGTAGTATCGACGATGAACTGACAGGTATGCTCTGCGACATACCCCTCATTCGCGTGGAGGAGATGCACTTTATCAAGATTGAGTGTGCCTATTATCTTGACGGCCTCGATGCGGGGCGTTCAGCATTGGAATCTTTCCTCAACACCTATCGCTTCGACGGTGGCAAGACCTACACATGCGAAGCCAACTACGAAACGGCCTTCGTGTATGAGATGATAGCACAGAAATATATCGAGTTCTGGGGAGAAGGCATCCTATACAACGACTTCAAGCGCCTGCGACTGGCAATTACGCGAATGTATGACGATTCCAATTACCTCGACACGTACCAGATGAACTCCAAGGATGGTTACTGCGCCCCTTGGCTCAACTTCTATCTGCCCGATACAGAACGAAGCTTCAATAAGGCACTGGATGGTCAGATGAATCCCGACCCCACCCCATATTGTAAGAACTGATATACTTTTCTCCTCCTCTCTCCCCCCAGTAGGAGGGAGGAGACAGAAATGACTGATTACTAACCACAATAATGACACATAGATGAAAAGGATTATATTCAATATAATGTATGTAACAGCAGCCATACTGCTGGTCACTTCGTGCGACGACAGAAATGACACAGGCTATGAACCCGGCAAAGCCACAGCCGAGGGTTGCATAGGCGTATATTTCGATGGTAGCAACCCGTCAGAGTTCTTGCTTCAGCCTGGAGAAGCGTCTGAAATCGAGATTGACATCTCACGACTTGAAGGTGACAATGCTGTTGCCGAGGTTCCATTGGTCGTTACGGCCGATGATGGCATCACTTTCCCCTCCACCGTAAGATTCGAGGAAGGTGAATGCAACACCACTGTTAAGGTATCTCTCGGCAATTTGGAAGAATCAAAGGTGTACCATTTCACGGTTACGGTACCCGAGGAATATGCCGACCATTATACCATAAAGTCGGGATCCACCACATACTCTGGAACAATAATGATAGCTACATGGAACACGATTGTGGACAACGTCAAAATGACATGGAGCACGCTCGGAGTAACAAACGAATTTACCACAACGCTTGACCGACTCGGTGATACCGATCGCTATCGTTTTACCAATTTCCTTACCTCAGGCATTGACTACATATTCACTATAGGTAATGAGTCAAAGGCCTATGTGGGTTATTCCTGCATTACAACATTCTCCAACTACGAGCCTTACGAAGGTTCAGAGGCCAAAGGTGCATATCTCTTTGACAGCGCCACACAGACCTATCCCACATGGACTGTTGCTGACGGTACTATCGAAGTACAGGACATCTGCATCCTTGAGGACTACGGCACCACCACGGGTTACTCCTGCATCTCGCTCGACAAGTGTACGGGCTTCGTTTATCTCTATTTCACCGAGTACACCGACGGACAGTATGAATATTACAATCCCGTATCGTTCTCCTGGTCCAGGGAATAGCCATTCACAAATTCACCCATACCAATCATAAAACATACAAGCGCATATGAAAACATACACATACAAAGTCCTCATGCTCCTGTTGGCGCTCACCTGGGGACTGACATCATGCGACGATGACGAACTGGTAAAGAGTCCGCTTGACCTTACAGAAATCACAGAGAATGCACGTACGGTAAGCACACTCAGTTTCACATGGGCACCCGTGGCTGGAGCCACACAGTATGCCTACGAACTCACATCGCCCCAGGGAGATGTCGTGCTTGGCGGCATCACCAACACCACTTCACTCCTGGCCACCGGTCTGAAGCCCTCCACCACCTACACGCTCAATGTGTGGGCCTATGCCGATCCGTCAAGCAACAAGACCACATCACCCATAGCCACCCTGCAAGCCACCACCAACGAGGTGGTACCTTTGGCCAGTCCACAAGCCACATGGGAGCAGACGCCTGCAGGAATCGTGCTCACATGGCCAGCCGTTGATAATGCGGAATATTATGAGATTTGGTATTATACAGGTACCAGCGACGAACCCGTGTATACCCAAACCACAAGCAACAGCATCACCCTGCAAAATCTCACCCTTGGAGCACACAAGGTTATCATACAGGCCTCCACAAGCGATGAGAACTTCTCCAACTCCATCACCTTTGAATTTGAAGTAACCCGCAACAAGACCGAGCTCTGGCGTACGGAATGCAATTACAACGCTCCTGCTCTGGGCACGGACTTCACCTGTCAGGTGGTAGCCTATGATGATGGAAGTTATGAGATAGAGGGTCTGTACGGCTCAGATGACAAGCTGGAGTTCGGTATCGACGAGGAAAACACATTCACCCTCCTCAATGCCTATTACGTCAGTCTCCCCTACTATTATGTAAAGGCAGGCGATTACAACCTGTGCCTTTATATCGACGACGGCTATTCTTCGGCTGCCTGCACACGTGCTCAAGGAGAAGTGTGGTTCTACTGCTATCTGTATGACCAGAACAACAACTATCTGGGAGGAGGATATGATTACATTACCTGGGGCTCAGAGATAGTGGAAAGCATCGACAATCTGGTGGGTGATTACACCGAAACGACCACCTGTTATGACTTAACCTACGACTGGACCAGCTGGACAGCTGTGACTGACCAGCAAAGTGATGTCAGAATAGAGAAGATTGATGACGAGACAATATCCATCTACAACTTCTACAGTTGGGAATCCACACTTACAGCTCACGTGGATATGGCCAATCGCACCATCACGGTGGATCCCAAAGCGTCCTTTGCCGACTATTACACCTTTGCCGATTACAGTTCCGCAGAAAAGGCTGTCGTAGGTACTTTTGATGAGAACTACAACATTACGTTCCAAAACTGGTCGATATGGTATAGCGGTTATGCCTACATCTATGAGGGTGCTT
>JBJFDX010000326.1:0-1627 GCA_051890235.1 Bacteroidaceae bacterium
AGACACTTTTCAACTCTTTTTTATTTACAACGCGCAGTGATGCGCATAAACAAACCAATACTTATGAGAATCCAATACATGAGTGACCTGCATCTGGAGTTCCGGGACAATGTCGGCTACTACCAGAATCAGGTGAAGAGGATAGGGTATACCGACCTTGTCCTCAGCACCCTCTGGTCGGATATTGGTCCGGGGAAGTTCCTTGTCCTTCAAGCGTAAGTGAGAGAGTCACTACCAAATTATGTTGCTATCTGATACTAAAATTATATAAAGATTAAAGAAATGACAAACTTTGATTTAATACGCCAGGAGGGGAGGCTGCTCTATGAGTATGTCCGGGGCAGCCATCTCTATGGCCTCAATACTCCACAAAGTGACGTGGATACGAGTGGTGTGTTTATATGCCGTCCGGATGATCTGCTTGGTCTGTTCGGATACAAGGCTCAGGTGTCAGACGAAAGGCACGACAATACTTGGTTCGAGATTGGGGAACTCATCCGACTCGTCATGAAGTCAAATCCAACCATGCTGGAGTCGATATTCGTTCCGGAAGAAATGATTATCGGAGAGGTAAGCCCTGTTATGCGTCTTGTTCTGAAGAACCGCGAGAAGTTCATAAGCAAGCAGTGCTTCAATCCTTTCTACGGTTATGCCAAGTCGCAGATAGAGAAGGCACGCGGTCTAAACAAGAAGATTGTAAATCCTGTGACAGAACGTCTTACTCCTTATGACTTCATCTATACCTTCAGGGGACAGGGAAGTACAAGGCTGTGTGACTGGCTTCGTGACAGGGGATTGAAGGACAAGTTCTGCGGTCTCGTGAACATCCCTAATATGCACGATATGTATGGGGTCTATTACGATTTCGGAGCCCATGCTGCAGCGGATAAGAATTGGAATGAAGACAAGGCTTTTATTCAGTTTGCCCGGGAGTGTTTCGGAGATTCATCCGAGCAGCAGGTTGTCGGGCGTATCTCTGCTCTTCTTACGGCAGGATACCGTGGCATCATTGATTCCGATGGGGCGTCGAACGACCTGAGGTTGTCTTCAATCGATGATAAAGATGTCAGGCCAATCTGCTTTGCATCATACAACCAGACAGGCTATACGTCTCACTGCAGACAGTATCACGATTATCAGGAGTGGGTAAGGATGAGAAATCCGGTGCGCTTTGAGTCAAACCTTGACAAAAACTACGACTCCAAGAATATGATGCACTGTTTCAGGCTGATGCATATGGCCCAGGAGATTGCAAGGGGCGAGGGAATTATCCTCAAGCGAACATGGGATCACGATTTCCTGATGGATGTGAGAAACCATAAGTTTGAGTACGAACAGATTATTGAGATGCTTGATGCTGAGAAGGAAAAGATGAACAACTTGATGGAGGCTTCAACAATCCGGGAAAAGGTGGACGCTGAATTCGCAAACGACTTGCTCCTGGAAATCAGACATTTGCAATTTTCCAAAATATGACCGGGAGACCTGCGGCGTAGGGGTAGCTATAAAGTACCACAGTAACATTTGCAGCGCGTTCTTGGAGAATTATACCCTCTCGGGTATTATCTTAATAAATTTATATAATTCTATACCCGCAGTGGTACAATATAGAGAATATTTATTATAT
>JBJFDX010000327.1:0-1627 GCA_051890235.1 Bacteroidaceae bacterium
CTCATTTTGTACTGCCGTAGGCAGTCATTTTGTTTTGGTTCTTTCCTGTCTGCCAGTGGGGCAGACCAGACGGATGGGGAGGAGCAGACAGGCAAGCTCGCTTGCATGGATGAGCATCACCAGCAGGCTGTAAGGGCGTAAGCCCGAGGAAAGGAACAAATATTTTGATCTCCTATTCCCACCACGCATAGCCATCCGTCCAAATCCGTGTTTAAAAGAAAAATGGTCCTGCAGCATCTGCCTGTTCCCTGATATGCTCATCCCGAGGATATAGCGGACTATGCGTCAGCAGAGCCTCCAGATGTGTTCTCTAATCCCGGAAAAACTCTTTTGAGCAAGGAAATTTCGGTTTTTGTCCATAAAAATTAGGGAATTTTGGTAGTTTGTGTCAATTTGACCTATATTTTTCTTGCTCGTCTGTGAAATTTGTTTAACTTTGCCACAAACTCAACAAAAAATGGTAAAGTGCCTAAATAAAAGAACATCCAAGGGAGAGGCATCAGCATTCTTTTTTCATGGCCAACGCTTCTCGCAGGGTTGTGTATCTCAAGGAAGGGATGCATTCCCCGCTTCCTGTTTCAGGCATGGCTCTTATTTCCATTTTTGTTCGCATAGTGCGACCTCACAATCACAGTTATCTTAAATAAATAAGGAGGGAACTGGCTATGGAGAGAAGAAAGCAAACAGCACGTCAAAAGCGGCACATGGCAAGGTTCTTGCAGGCCCTCCTCAGCCAGGATTCCATGCTTGGGAATGTAAGTTACGTTCCCCGGCTCAGTATGTCTATGCGCTCTAAGCACATCTTTTGTGTTCCATCCAAGTTAAAATCAAACCACAACCTAAATATTTTCCGTATGAAAACTTCAACGAAAACGGCCCTGATGCTCTTGGCAGCATTCATGGGCATGGGGCAGCAGAATCTCTCTGCCCAGTCGGTGATCTTTCCTCAACAGACTCAACCCGGCACTGCCGTGAGTATCGAGAATGGGGACACCTACACATTGCAAAACGATTTGCTCTCTGCATCCTTTGTGAAGGCAGATGGCAAGTTGACATTTGGCGGATGCGATGCCATGTATCTTGCCGCAGGTACAGAACTCTTCAAGGTCACACTGGGTGATGGTACCATGGTACCAGCCTCGGCCATGACCCTTGGTGAAGTGAAGGTCAGGGACCTCTCTGGCAATGCCAATGCTGTGAGGGGTTCAGAGAAACTCAATGGTAGGGAACTGGTGGCCAATTACACCTATGGCAATCTCTCTTTGGTGTGGCGTGCCGTATTGCGTGACGGTTCTCATTACCTGCGTACTGAACTTGACATCACAGCCAATGCCAACCAGGTCATGACGAGCATCACCCCCATGCTCTATGCCTACGATACCGACCGTGGCGGCTCTGCCCCCGCCATCATTGGTAACACCCGAGGTGCCGTCCTGGCCAATGACAAAATCTTTGCCGGACTGGAGACTCCTATGGGAATCAATAGTGTATTGGAGGCGGGAAGCGATGAAATAGCCAGAGACAATTGGACCACAACAGTAACTTCCAAAACGAGCTGGTTTGGGACAACAACTTACACATATACAGACGACTGGAGTACTGTATCCTCGGCTCCTTCAGGTATAAA
>JBJFDX010000328.1:0-1626 GCA_051890235.1 Bacteroidaceae bacterium
TTCGTATTCCGCCTTCTGGGGAATAGCCACCAGTACACGCCTTAATGTTCCTGGAGGTACAATTCCTCTTACGGCCATTACTTCTCGATGAGAACCGCTCAGGACATTATCAATCACAGGTCCAAGTGATGATTTGGGCATGCCTGTGGTGCGGTCTGTCAGACATACGATGACCTCTCCGCAGTCATATTCCTTGATGGTGTGCAGTATGCCTCCTGCAATGTTCGTGCTCATGCGATTCAGTATCGCCATACGTACATTTGCGGCAGCTGCAATCTTCTGAGCATTCTCCAAAAGTTTTTGTCCACGTCTGTGTCTGTCCACTCCGTCGTTGTTGTCTGTATCGTAGGCCACAGACAATCCCATAAGGCTGTCCGGTATGTATGGATTTCGGATGAGGATGGCCAGTTGGGTCATTACACTTACGGTATCCTCCTGACTATATGTCACCAGACATTTTCCGTGGTAGGAGCCTCTGTTCTCCTCCAGGGTAGTATCTGACAAGGCCAGAGTTCTGGCTCCCTTGCTTGTTGCAAGCCCGCTCACGATACAACTGCATAATATCAGTAACATCGTTCCATTGAGCGTCTGTTCGTTCATCAGTCCTACATGAGGGTCTATTCCAATCATTACAATGGCCAAAGCACCAGCAGCGTGAGCGTTGGTAAGACCAAACATAAGCCACATGCTGTTGCGGTCATAGCCGCTATACCATGCCATGATGGCAGACGCAATCCACTTGGTTACTATACCAGTAAGCACCAGAATCAGCATGGGCCACAGTTCTTCAATCCCATTTGACAGAGAGCGCACGTTGATAATCATACCCACACCAATAAGGAAATATGGGATGAAGAGTGCGTTGCCTACAAATTCCAGATGACTCATCAGAGGGCTGGTGCGGGGAACAAGGCGATTGATGACCAAACCGGCAAGGAAGGCTCCCAGTAGTCCTTCCAGTCCTGATAGTTTCGCCAGAGCTGCGCTGAGGAAAACGAGTGCCATGATAAAAATGTACTGCATGACTCCGTCATCAAAGCGCCGTAGGAACCATCTGCCCAGACGTGGGTAAACCAACAGCACAAATGTGACGTAGAGCAAGCATTTCAGCGGGAACAGTATCCAGGTGAGTGCAGATGCCCCTCTCGTCTGTGCTCCTTCTACAAAGGCAACAATGAGCAGAGCAGCAAATGTGGTGAAGGCCGTGGCTACTACGCTGATAACCACCACGCTGTTGCGGCTCAGACCATATCGGCTCACGGTAGGATAACTTACCAAAGTATGAGAAGCAAAAATACAAGCCATCAGTATGCTTGTAAGTGTCTCGTAATGTAGTATATATCGGCAAGAGCACCATCCTAATACAAAAGGTAGCAAAAAGGTCAGTATACCAAACTTGAGCCCGCTACGCCCATATTGGGCCACGCTGCCCATATCTAACTCAAGCGCTGCCAAAAACATGATATAATAGATTCCTACCTGACCAAAGAGTTCAAAGGAACTGTCTCTGCTCAGAAGATTGAATCCATGCTCTCCAACCAGCATGCCAGCCAGAATCAAGCCTATGATGTGAGGTATGCGCAGACGCCTGAGCAGGGTAGGAGCAAGCAAGATGATGCCCAGCAC
>JBJFDX010000329.1:0-1624 GCA_051890235.1 Bacteroidaceae bacterium
CTATTAGAGCGAAAAAGTTGACCATTTCTGCACAGAAACATATGTTTTGTGCAAACAACAAGGACTTTTAGAAGCTATATTTGCATATTTTGACATCCTTACAGGCATCAGACTCTCAAAGGTTTAGTACTCAAGAAGCATCTGAAAGAACACCTGCATGTCATGCACATAAACTGCAGACTGACAAAAAGAACACCTGCACCATCATTCCCCACAAACCATGTCATGATATCTCCGAAAAAAAGCCAGAGGACAACAGTACAAAGAATATAGCACTGAAGCATTTTCCCCAAAAAGGAAAGACACACGGGAACAAAGAAGGTTACAACCTTAAGAAAAGAGTACCTTATCGCCTACGTTTTCCGAAGAGATCCCTCATTCCATCCAGGTCGAAGCCCAGCGAGAAGCGCATAGTCTGGTCAAGAGGGTTAGTCTGACTGGTACTGAACACATAAGCGGCATCCACAGTAAAGACACTCATATGGAAACCTGCGCCCACGGTGAAGTACTTACGATTACCCTTGTTGGCAGCCTCATGATGATATCCTCCGCGCAACATGAAGCGGTCGTTGTAGGTATATTCACATCCCACGCTCCATTGTATCTCCTGCATCTCCTCCTTAAATCCGTTGGGAGCATCATAGAAACTCTTGAAGATACCTGCAATGGGCGACACGTCATAATAGTCCTTCTGCACGCGATCTGTATAGTCGTTGTCCGTTTCTCCATTCTCGGTATCCTGCTTAGGATACGTAGGGACAAGCAGTTTGTTGGCATCCATGGCCACACTAAACTTATTATACTCGTTGAAGGGAATCGTCATATTCAGTCCCAAGCGCAGGTTGGTGGGAATAAACTCCGCATTATCATCTCCGCCATAGGAAATTTTGCTACCGATATTGTTGATATTCAAACCCCATCCGAAACTGCACTCACGACTTCCCATCATGAAATAGCCTAAGCGATACATAGCGATATCAGCTGCAAAAGCCTTGCCCGCACTACTCTCGGCCGTGTAGTCATACCGGATATCAGAGAAGATAAATCGCATATTGACAGCCATGGAGAACCTCTCGCTGAGCATACGGCTGTATCCTGCGTCTACAGCAAACTCATAAGGATTGATGGTCATATCATCCATATCACTCAGAAACACTTCACCCAAACTGAAGAATCGAAGCGAAGCACTTACCGCCGAATAATCTCCTATACGATAAAATCCTGCCAGATTGGCCAGATTGATATCGTTGACCAACTTACGAAGCCAGGGAGTATAACTTACTCCCACTCCCGCACGAGCAATATTGAAAGGATACTTGGCAGGATTCCAGTACTGAGAGTTGACATCAGCCTCGGTGGCTCCACCTACATCACCCATAGCTCCGGCACGAGCATCAGGAGCTATAGAGAGCGATGTGACACTTGTGCGAACGGGATTGAACATATTGTTCTTATAACTGTTCCCGCCATCGGAAAGGGCCGGAAGAGTCATAGCAACGCATACCCCCAGCACACATAATCTATATGGAAACTTCACTTTCATACAATTATATAAACTTACCGAGAGGCCTATTTATTGTTTATGATAACGATTTTTTGCGTCTTTGACACATAGTTACTACTT
>JBJFDX010000330.1:0-5749 GCA_051890235.1 Bacteroidaceae bacterium
CTTGTATCATCTCTGCAGGGTGATACTTACTCACAGCCACCAGTTGAACACCTTCAGGCAGGGAGGCTCTTATCTCATTTACTCTCTGAGCTGCTTGGCTTTCCATCTGATGTGAATTTGAGGATGTCCATGATGGGCGTCTCAATGATGGACACGATATCCCAGTCGCCCAAGGTTCCCTGCATTCCCTTGTCCAGATTCTTAACGGCAACGCGTAAATCCTTTGCTTGTACAAGCATAATCTGATTGGTGCGTTTCTCCACACCTTTCTTCTCGTCGAAACTGATATAGGCCACCTTTGCCTTGTACCATTTGTCATCGGTGGTATCTATGCTTTCAAAGAGTTCGGCTATCTTTGCTCTCTTGATGTCACTTATGCTATACTCGCCAGACATCATGGGCTCAATCTCTTCCAGGAAACGTTCTTCTGCCTCGGTAAAACTAAGTGCATCCACCAGATAGGTTTCTGTTACCTTCTTCAGCAGACCGGTTTCCATTGTCTTGTCATATTTCACTTTACATTCAAACCATTCTTGTGCCATAGTCTTTTCTTTGTTTTAAATTCTGTTCTATTATAATATATATATAATGTATATCTCGTGTTATGTCATTTTGTGGGAACAGGTGTGACTGTTGCCTTATTTGTTGAACAATCTTCTGAGCAAATCCTGTCTTCCTGTTTTGTTCAGATAAGCTTCTATTCGTTTCCTTTCTTCTTTCTTGTACCAGAAGAAGAACATGCGTTGCTGTTCCTTATCTTTAGGTGAGCGTGCACAGAATACAGGTTCCATCGTATAGGGATGATAGCCTGTTGCCCAGCATGTGGTGGCCACGGTAAGAGGAGTGGGAGTGAAGTCCTGTACCTGTTCCAACTGGAAATCAAGTCCTTTGGTCTCAATGGCCAACTCAGCCATATCCTCGGCATGACATCCTGGATGGCTGCTTATGAAATAAGGTATGATTTGCTGGCGCAGATGTTCGCTCTTACATATGTTGTCGAAAATCCTCTTAAACTGTTTGAATTGTGCAAAGGAGGGTTTGCGCATGAGTGACAACACCTTTTCTGACGTGTGTTCGGGTGCCACCTTCAGTCGTCCGCTCACATGATGAAGTATCAGTTCACGTGTATATTCTCTGGCTGCTTTGTTCAGCGTTTCATCCTTCCAGTCGTGCAGCAACATGTCGTAACGTACTCCGCTGCCGATGAAACTCTTCTTGATACCAGGCAGACGGTCCACGGCATGATAGATGTCCAGCAAAGGACGATGGTCACCATTGAGGTTCGGACATATCTGCGGATGGATGCATGACGGACGCTTGCATGCCTCGCATGCCTTCCTGTTGCGTCCATGCATCATATACATGTTGGCACTTGGTCCTCCCAGGTCACTCAGATATCCTTTGAAGTCAGGCATCTTCTTGATTTCCTCCACCTCTCTTAGGATACTCTCCTTGGAACGACTCATGATGAACTTGCCTTGATGAGCACTTATGGTACAGAAGGCACAACCTCCAAAGCATCCTCTATGCATACATACGCTGAACTTAATCATCTCGTAGGCAGGAATGCGTTTCCCTTTGTATTTGGGATGTGGCAATCGTGTGTATGGAAGATCGAAACTATGGTCAAGTTCCTCTTGTGTGAGGGGAGGGAAGGGAGGATTTACCACCACCCACTTCTGATCTGTTTGCTGCAGAAGCCGATGTGCGTGCAGTTTGTTGCTTTCCTCTTCCACATGACGGAAGTTTTCGGCATGCAGTCGCGGTTCCTTCAGACACATATCATAACTGTGAAGCACGATGTCGTCCTTTCTGATGCCTCCTGGTATCGATTCCTTGTCATACAGGGAAACTGTCTGAGGAACCTCGTTCTGCTGTTGTGTTACCTGCTGGAAGGTAGCGCGAGTGATATAGGAATATCCGTTTTCATCATAATACAGATCGGGGTGACTCTCTTCCAGGGCATCTGTGAGCAGACGGCACAGTTCGATGGTAGGCTTCTCGCCCATGCCATAGGTAATCATGTCGGCTTGACTGTCCACAAGGATACTCGGACGGAATCGCTCCTGCCAGTAGTCGAAGTGCATCACTCGTCTCAGACTGGCTTCTATGCCTCCCAGTACCACAGGAACGTCGGGATAAAGTTGACGCAGAATCTTGGTGTATACGATGGTGGGGTATTCGGGACGCATATCATGTCGTCCGTCAGGACTATAGGCATCCTCACTTCTCAGTCTGCGTGCTGCGGTGTATTTGTTAACCATGGAGTCCATACATCCAGGGGCAACACCAAAGAAAAGTCTGGGACGTCCCAGCCTGCGGAAATCACGATAGTCACCATGCCAATCGGGTTGCGGCACTATAGCCACACGCAGACCCTCTGCTTCCATTACGCGACCGATGACGGCAGCACCAAAGGAGGGGTGGTCCACATAAGCATCTGCGCTGAAGAGAATAACATCAACGTAATCCCATCCTCGCAAGTCCATCTCGCGACGTGTGGTGGGTAACCAGTCGGTCAGATTGTGTGTGGTATTGTTCAACTTTCGCTCTCCAATTCCAGTTCAGGCTTCAATGCTTCCAGTTTCTCCTTTTCCCATTCGAGATAAAGAAGGATGAGCTGATGCAGTCCGCGCGCTTTCATATTATCATGAAACAGGATGTCCTGACAGAGTGTCAACAAGTCGGCATCAGGCTGCTCGTTATTGAGCATAGAGCGTACGTTCAGCCTCAGTTTTTCCAACACATTCTCGTCTACAATACCGTTGCTGTCAAGCAGGTCGCTAAAGAGATTGTACTTCTCTATGGTTTCCAGATGCTTTTCCATTACGGCAAGAGTTCTGGACCCTTTTTCGTTACATACTATCTGGTACATATCTTTTTGTTTGGTTGGATTATTTATTTCGTTTTATTTCCCGAGCAGGAACTGAACAGATGCACCGAAGATAGCACTTCTTGCTTCGGGTGAAATGATACACTCCAGAGGGAATCCATAGGAGATGGCCTTATAGTCTGTTCCCTGATAGGCTACGGCGCAGGCTTGTTGCCCGTCCTCATACAGCATTGTGGTGAAAGCTGGCGCTGTGGGTTGCAACACATCCATGCGGCGTACCCAATAGTGTGATTCATTGGGTTCTGTGTAGATGGCGGCTTGGGTGTTCATTCCTTGCACATTCATGCCAGCCTCGGCATGCACGCTTTTATTGGAAGTCCACTTGAGTGTCTGTCTCAGGAACTGTTGTTCTTCAGCCTGTGTCATATCGCTTCCTATGTGAGCGCCACTCACCATCACACCTTTACCGTTGTGCGTGAGTTGCTCCACCAGATTTCTTACCTCTGGGGTGAAGGTCTTGTAATTCCTCATGGAATAGCCATCCACCATTTGTGCACCAAAGATGATATCGGCCATGTCTATCTTCATGATATCCACTGTGGGACAGGCTGATGCCACACAACTGCTTATGTTGTACTGGCCACACTTCAGGATTTCCCGAGCATGCACGCATGTCCAATCATGTGTGTTGCCGGCCAGAATCATTCCTTCCAGTTCACTTCCGCTATATCCATGGCCTGTGGTGTTTTCTTTTCCGCATCCGTCTTTTCCGAAGTAGAGTTGATAGCCGCAATATTCAGGACTCTTCCTGTCTGCCACTCCAGGTTCTTCGTTCATGTCAAATCCCGAACGGTTTTCTGTGTTGAAGGCTTTGGGTCCAGCCACTCTCTGGAATCCATCTACCATCAGCAGGTGTGGAGCATCCTCTGAAGCCATATAGCAGCAGACTTCTTCAGAGGTCATACTTTCACCTCCACTGTTGGCTGCTGTAACGCGAAATCTGTATAACACACCTGGTTCCACATCAATGTCTACAGCTGTAGAACGTGCATCTACGGCTGTTCCGTTGTCAAATCCTGTTTCTCCCCGGCTAATATATATAATGTATTTAGTGGGTTGAGCAGATTCTTCCAGCACATCTATTGTGGGTTGCCATGAGATTCTTGCTTTCTTCTTGCGAATGTCCAACTGGCAGCTCAGGCTGTTGACGGGCATAGGCTGTACCACTGCATCACATTTGTGTACTGATGACAGATAACGCAGGATGCCCTTGTAGACGGCTCTGGCCAGGGTAAACTTAAAGTAGGGATCGTGTCCCATGCGCATGTCCGCCCAATTCTGATGGCTTAGCATCTCCAGGATGATGGCAGGGTATTGTGGTTCGCGTGACTCACCATAGTTACGGTTATACAACTGTCTTCTGGTCCATTGGCCGAACGAACGGGTCAGGTCCTGGTACATCTGTGTCATCACGATGTCTGCCAGGTCTCTGCTTGTCAGACGTGATAGCCCTGCACCGGTAATCCCTTCATAGAAGTCGGCTGTATAGATGCCCAAGGTGCCCACTATCGAACTGTCCTTTCTAAAGCCTGCATCGCTATGTATGCCCATGCTCAATTCCAGGGGTACACAGAGTCCGCTATCCCCAGGCAGATAGATACTGCCTCGGCCTAAGTAGTTCTCCGTACGAGAGCGTACGTTGATGTCATCCCCATAGTCGTCGTTGTCTTTCACACAATAGGTTTCAAGAGGGAATCCATACCAGGGAGCAGAGTATCTGGCTGCCTCGAGAAAGCGTGGCAGACCGCTTGCCAGAGCATAAGACATGGTGCTGTCTGAACGTACGATATTGCTCATGCCGCCTCCCAGTCTAACGGCATCAGCACTTACCACTCCACGTGATGAACTTTGGTTGGTGAGTATCACGCAGTTGTTGTTCAGGTCTCCGGCATCAAAGCGGAAGGTGCCCAGATACACCCATGTGCCACCTCCCATCTGCTGGTTGACGGTAAAGGGTGTGTCTGTTCCCTGATGCCGTACGATGTATCTGGCATCATCTACGCTGTTGGGGAAGGTTCTGTAGGATACATATACTGCATAGTCTCCCGCCTCGGGTATGACAGGACGCCAGATGGCAGTACTGGGTTCTTTTCTTCCTGTGGCGCTCTCTATCAATCTGCTTGTCCCATCTGTGAAGGGATTGTCTCCATCCTGATAATATGCCTGGCGATATGCAAATCCCATACCGCCCTCGTTCCATGTGTATTTCCCGTTGGTCTCCTGGTAGAGTCCACCTGATTCAGGTGCATCGTTGTCTACGATGGCCTCATTCTTCTGCCAGTCTCTGTCGCGAGGAGTAAATACGCAGGCTCCTGCATTCTCCAGCATGGGTATGAGATAGGGTACCACGATGGTTTGTGTGAAGAGGTCTTCTGTGGTGCAGAAGAGCCGTGGCCGTTGCCATATCCATTTCTGTGCCCTGTTGTTGTAGTATTTGCCATGGCTTGCCCATAGGCAGAGGTGCCTGCCTTGCAGACCGCGAGTGATGGAGTAGGGCCTCTCTTCCCTTTGCACCCAGGGATGTCCCTTGTACTCTTTCTTGCCGTACACTCTGGATGTGTCCTTGCCATCTGTCAGGTTGACAGGTATGAGCATCTCAATGGGCGTACCGTCGGCATATACCACCAGTTTGTAATTCTGCAGATTCTTGGGCAGACGTTGTTTGATGTTTTCATGAATGGCGTTCACCGATTCGGGCGTGAACGGTTGTCCCAGGAAACCTTCGTTGAGGTAGATATATACCGTTTGTTCTTCAGCGCTGATGCTTATATCTTCCACCTTCACCTTGTCATAACTGGTGTAGCAGGTGGCATTCTTATTATAGTTTTCCAGATAGTCGGCAAGGGCTGTTCGCAT
>JBJFDX010000331.1:0-5725 GCA_051890235.1 Bacteroidaceae bacterium
GGGATGGCTTGTGAGAGCATCTGTATGATGTGCTGTATGGCATTTCCGTACAAACCATTACTTTTCCATACATTTTCATACAAGACACCATTGTCATCCTTTTCCAGTCGGCTGTTCATCCCATACATGATGGGGTGTTGCTGGTTACCCTCGGCTTTCTGCTTGGCATAGAATTCCTCGGCTTCGTCCTGGGTAATGCCTGGGGCATAATAATTACATGCCGAGGTGAGCAGCAGGTCTTCACCAGCTGCTTGATTGACTCTCTTCGGCATGACATTAGGGTCAAAGATGATGGGGAAAAGTTCTTTCTCCAATTCATCCAAAGTGTCATATCCGGTTTCAACTCCTTCTGCCTGCAATGCCTTATGCAGGAATTCCTTTGAGAATCCAGGTTCAAATTTGTTGCACCCATAATGATGGTGGATGCCGTTGCTGAACCATACACGTTTCATGTATGTAGCAAAAGCGGCGAACTCCGTTGAGGAGCGGTCGCCGCTGAAGTGGATATAAGCTGTTTCAAGAATGCGACGTATTCGCAAGTTGAAACGTCCGTTCTGGTCCCATAAGATATCTCTGCCAAATAAAGCTGCTTGACTGAGATAATAGACAAGTGTCTTTTGTCTGAGGGTTAGTTCCTGGAATCCTGGAACTTGGTATCGGAGCATCTGGATGTCGGCAAATCGTTCACCGGCATAGGCAAATCCTCCTGTGCTCATTCGGCACTGTTAGTTTGTGCTTGTGCTGACTTTGACTTGCGCTTTTCTATGCGCTCTCTCTTCAGGTTTTCCATCTCTGTGATGGCTTTCATTCGGAATTCTCGGGGAGTACATCCGGTACGCTTGTAGAATGCGGCATAGAATGACTGACGGTTTGAGAATCCTACTTGCGAAGCAATATCTTCCATGGACATGGCCATGCAGTGCTTATCTTTGAGCATGTACATGGCATCCTTGATGCGAAATTCGTTTACCATCTGAGAGTAGTTGTCTTGGAAGCGAAGGTTGATGACAGCACTGATGTAGCGACTGTTGGTTTCCAGTTCTTTCGCGAGTTTCTGTGCAGAGTAGTCGGGGTCCTTGTACTTCTTCTCAACAACGAATTTGGCCATGATTTTCTGATAGAGTTCCTCCACCAGTTGTGGGTTGACCAATGTTCTGTACAGGGGATTCTTCTGCTTTTTCTCTGTTAGGTTGTACTTGTTTGTTGACATAATAGTGGTGATATTTATTGTATATTCTTCTAAGCACAAAGTTACGAGATTTATTCTGTCAGATAAAGGAATGGGTGAATAAATAATGTTAACATAATATAAATCCTGTATGTTTTTAGTTTTGACAGGTTGTAAATGGGGAATCTTTTACAGGAATTAACTCTTTTTTGTATGTTTTGTGGATGATCATGAACTAAAAATCAATTGTCCCAAATGAATCTTCACCACTTCTTTTCCGACATCCGTCATTATATCGTAAAGAGCAATTCCTCACCTTTTGTTTTAACGGCTCTGTAGATATTCAGTGGGGAATTATAGAACCGGTCCTGCGGCGTACTGCCCTCCAGGCAGATGCTTATGTGTTTGGGTTTATCCGGGCACATCTCCACTTCGTTCCGATGTACACCGGTTACTCATGGTAGTGCCTTAACTTCGTTGAATCTCGGCTGCACTCGGCATAGTCGGAGTACGCTCCACTCTGCTCTCATTTGCACGAGATTTCCAGGCACCGGAGTGCTATGTGTAACATCTTGTCCTGTAAAAACCAGAGGAAAATTATCACATCATATAAGGGCTCTGAGGCGCTCTGGTGCCTGGAAGGCACTACTTTTAGTAACCGAGGGCAACGCCCTTGGTCCTCACGTCCGTCCAATAAGCATCTGCCTGGAGGGCAGTACGCCGCAGGACCGGACCTCACCACGCAACGAAATCTGTCCAATCCGTCCCAATCCGTGTTTTAACCCGAATCGGTCATTAGTGTTATGATTCCAGCTTTTATTTTTGAACAGATGTTTTTTCGTTTTGAGGGAGCAATGGAGGCCCATTGTAACTGAAAAATGGGAAGACAGATGACAAAGGATGTTGGTAAGCGTGCTTCTAAGAGCATTTAAGCACTCCTAAATTGCCAAAGAAGTAGTACTGTTCAGAAAAACCCATTTTGATGTGTCTATCTCTAAAGACCGAATTGGGGCTTATTGAACCGAATCCGCAAGAGATTCATCTCCTGCGGATTCGTCTTAGGTTGTATAGCTGATGTTTGATATTCTGTTACCATTGAGTTTGCACGTCGTTACCTTCCTGGCTTTCAAGTAGAATGTCAGTCTTTGCTATTTCCAGCATGATGTTTCGTCTTTGCTGTTCTTGTAATTCCTGTTGTGCAGCCAATGATGCCAAGATCTCTTCCTCGTTGTTGCTGGCTTTTCCTCCTTCTGCCTGTAGGTGTACGATGCGGCTGTTGAGGTTGTCTACTCGTTCCTGACACAATGCTGTCTCCAGGTTTGATGACAGGATATGCGAGCGCAATTCGTTCCAGTCTCTTTCTTCCGTTATCATCTTTTCCAATTCAGAGAATTGTATGGGAGAGTTTTGTGAGTTGTAGTTGTGTATCCATACGTCTATCTCTGCTCTTATGTCAGCCATCATCTCACTTTGTACTTGTCCCCATGTGGTCCTGAAGTCGTTCTTTCCTCGTGCTCTGTCAGACATGCTTTGCACTTGTTCTGCCTCTTGTATGACTTCCATTTCAACAGAGAGAGCTTTCAGCAGTTGTTCGTGTGATTTCCTGAATTGGGCTCTTGGGTCGCTTTCTCCTGTCAGTCTTTCAATGCCAGCGGTATTTTCTTCAATCTTCGTCTGGCAGTCTTCTATTCTTTTCTGTAGTTCCTCAGCCCAAAGACTTATGATATTCTGCTGGTTGCTCAGTTCATCCAGAATCGTTTGTTCGATGGCTTGTTCCTGTGTCTCCCTTTCGATTTGTCCGTTGACGGTCTCCCAGGCAGCGGACATTTGTTGGATGTGTCCTTTGAGTCCCTCGTGGCTCTCTTTCCATTCGCGTAACCAGTCGGTGAGTGTTATGGCTTTGTCAGTCTGTTCGTATATGCGGCTGTAGCGTTTGCGCTCTTTGTCGATGTGGGTTTGTATTCTTTCCACTCTGCCTGCCATTACCTGGCATGCTGTGTTGACCTCCTCCAGTCGTGTGCTAAGTTCGCTTTTTCTTTGTTCCAGTTGCTGCAGCTTTTCGCTCAGGGCTGCAATCTGTGTATGGTGGAAGGTGAAGGTATCGAGTTCCTTTTGTGCCAGTTCATAATCACGGCCTACATTTTCTTGCAGTTGTCGTATCATAGCCTGACGGGCTTCCTGGTTTGTACTGGCAGAACAGTCATAGAAGGAACGGTCAAGTGTGGCATAGATAGTCCACTCCCTTACGTATTCGTTTTGCGTTATACGTAGTTTCTCCAGCGTATCCTCTACAGCTTTACGTTCTCCCTTGCTTTCTGCCAAATCCAGCCTTAGCTCTTCCAGTTGCTTCAGTTTTCCTTGTACTTCTGCTTCCAACAGTTCGTAGTCGGTCTTGAAGTCGCTTATCAACTTGCTTTGCTCCAGCATGGTGTCACAGTGGTAGGGATGATGCTTGGCTCCGCATACCGAGCAGGCAGTTCCCTCACGCAATCCTGCTCTCAACTGTACCACATTCTGTCCCTTGCTAAGCAGATAGGTGTATTCCTTTTCGTGGCTTATGCGTTGTGCTTTGCCGGTTTCTGTCTCCAGAGCTTTTATGTTTGCTTCGGTATGTTCTATGTGGAGGCGCAGTTCGTTGATGCGAATTTCACTTTCTTCAATGGAGTTATATCCTGCCGAGATTCGTTTCCACAGAGATTCAGCGCTGAGCAGCATTTGTCGCTTTCCTTTCAGGGTCATGGCTCTCTCCTGCATGTCATAGCTGTTCTGTCCTTTGGTATTGTTGCGATGAATATGCAGTTCCGCTTCCAGAGTTTCACTTTGTGATACAAGTTCTCGGTATTGTGTGTATAGTCTCGCCAGGGCTTGGTTCTCATCCTGCTGTTTTCTTGAGGTTTCCTGCTGTTGTGCAAGCAGTTCCTCTTGTCTTTCCCTGCTTTCGAGCAGGAGGTCCAATCGTAACAATATGGCTTCTGTATGCAGCAGCATGGGTTCGTGCATCTCCATGCTCTGTCGGCCTGCGCGGTGTCTTTCCAGTTCCTGTCTTACCAGTTCCAGCTCATTCCTGTGTTTTGATATTTCTTCAGTCAGGGCAGCGGCAGTGCGTCTTACTTTTTCTCTGGTCTCTACGAGGTACTGCATTTCTGTTTCTGCAGCCTCTCTCATTCCTTCCATTTTACATCCTTGGAAGGTATTGTCATGTGTGGCAGCGAAATGTTCCTCTGCCAGTTTTCTCTGTTCCGATACTTGTTTCTTCTGTTTTACCAGCTCGTCCTGTCGGTGTGTGAGTTTTTCCGTTTTCTGCTCCAGAGCATTCTGTTCGCTCTTGTTCTCGTCACTCATGTGCCTTAGGATACTCAGCCTGATTACTTTCTTCAGGATGTTTTCCACTTGCTCATGTTTCATGAGTAACATGCGGTCGGCATCAAGGGTTGTCTGCTGTTTCTTGAGCGTAAACAGCAATTCTTTCTGTTGTTGCAATTCCAGTTGCAGCTCTTTGTGGCGTCGAAGCCATTCCTGTTGCTTCTGCAGCCTTTTCAGACTCTCTTCCACATGTCTCAGTTTTGTCTCAGCCAGTCTTCGGCTTTCTCTCAGCCTCTGCAGTTGTGCACTGTTCATCTTCCTTTGCTGAGGTGCATCGCTCGGTGTGACGATGTTTTCTTTATGTGGTATGTTTGTATCTGTGTCCTGTATCATAATGTAATGAGATATGTTTGCAAAGGTAGACTTTTTTTTTGTTATCTTCTCATTTCCCCTTAACTTTGCAGGCGGATTTGTCACAGGTCATAATGACGACTGCATAGAAAGTCTCAGGATTGACATATTATATTATATATGTTCGCGTACGCGCGAGTGGTTCGTGCATCCCGCCATGAATGGAATGGCAGAGGCAGAATCTTGAGCAAGGGTCTCTGACTTGTGGACATGCATCTCATTGGATCATGAGTCAGTCACCTCCCTCGTGAGAATGATGCAAATATTCAGCAAACAGTAGTAACATCAAAATAAATAATTCTATGTCAGCTAATTGCAATAAGCCAGCCATACCAAAGGGAACACGTGATTTCTCTCCTGTGGAGATGGCCAAGCGCAACTATATTTTTGATACCATTCGACAGGTATATGCCCTCTATGGTTTCCAGCAGATAGAGACACCGGCCATGGAAAACCTATCCACTCTGATGGGTAAGTATGGGGAAGAGGGTGATAAACTCTTGTTCAAGATTCTCAATTCCGGAGATTTCCTGCATGGAATGACAGCCGACGAGGTTGCTAATACCAGTACACAACGTCTGGCTGCACGTTTCTGTGAAAAAGGCTTGAGGTATGATCTCACGGTTCCCTTTGCAAGATATGTGGTTCAGCATCGTGAGGAGTTGACACTTCCCTTCAAGCGTTATCAGATTCAGCCTGTATGGAGAGCTGACCGTCCTCAGAAGGGTCGTTATCGTGAGTTCTACCAGTGTGATGCCGATGTGGTGGGTAGTGACTCTCTTATCAATGAGGTAGAACTCATGCAGATTGTTGATCCCGTATTCTCGCGTTTTGGCATCCGTG
>JBJFDX010000332.1:0-1613 GCA_051890235.1 Bacteroidaceae bacterium
ATCACTTGCTCACCTCCAGGCTGGAACGCTTCTGACGACTGTAGGAACGATACTCATCAAGCGGGATTTCCACATCGGGCTCTATCAGTATACCTTCCTGAGGCAGGCGGAAACACAGATACTTGATATCTATTCCGCGTGCGCGCCACATACCTTCGTAATAAGTCTGTATGGACTGAGCATCTGCAAAAGCACCCGTTGCAGGTTCTTCATAGAGGTTACGAGTCTCAGCAAGAGGACTGATGCCATTGGCCGAAAGCATCTCACGGGTATAGGTATACAGGAAATTGCTGTCGGTCTTCACATGTATGAGTCCTCCCTGCTGAAGGAATGCCCTATACCGTTGCAGAAAAGCCGTTCCCGTAAGACGCTTTGTAACCTTCTTCATCTGTGGGTCTGAGAAAGTGAGCCACACCTCACTAACTTCGCCTGGAGCAAAGAACCGATCGATAAACTCTATATTAGTTCGCAGGAATCCCACGTTCATCATGCCCGCATTCATAGCCTCTTGAGCTCCTGTCCACATGCGTGCCCCCTTGATATCTACTCCGATATAGTTCTTTTCGGGGAACATTCGGCCCAATCCCACAGTATATTCTCCACGGCCACATCCCAGTTCAAGCACGATAGGTCTGTCATTGTGAAAGAACTCCTCATGCCAATGTCCCTTCAGGGCAAATCCATCCTGCTGGAGAACCGCAAAGGGACACTCCACCACGAGCGGATTGACAGCCATATCGGCAAACTTGGCCAGTTTTCCTTTTCCCATGCTTACTTGTCTATGGTGTACGAAGCCGTACCAATGTTCTGTCCATCAGCAAAGATATCCACACGATAAGTGCCTGCTGTAAGCGTCTCGGCCACGTCCCAGTAAACGGTCACGCCCTGTTCCTCACCAGTGTACTCGATATCCTTGCGTATGCTGTACTCCAACTGACGGTTCTCATATTGGAAGGTTCCACCACTTGTGAGCACAGTTCCCATAGGCGTAGAGATGCGCAGATATATACTTCTTAGTCCCGTGCTGGCTGTCACATTGCGTGCAATATTGAAACTGATGGCAAACTTCTTCACGTCCTTTACCTTACGCGCTCCTTTTCCTCTCTTGTTACGTGCCTCAATGCGTATGCCTGTGGCATCCAGTTGGCTGGCAATCTCCACCTTTTCCGATAGAGACTCATTCTCACTACTCAAGTTGGAGATATGCTGCTGGGCCTGGATATTCTGATTCTTCAGGTTGGAGTTCTCTTGCGTGAGTTCCTGATTCATTCGATTCAGAGAGTCAATCTGGAGCACATAGCTGCGTAGAACCTTGCGCAGGGTGGCCAGTTCCTTCTTGAGTCGCATGATCTCTGCGGCATCACTACTCTTTACACGCTTCAGTTCCTCCAGCAGTTCCTCGGTCCTCTGCTGCTCCTGTTCAAGTTGAGCCACCAGCGAGTCATTGTTGATTTTCATCTTCATCTCGTTGTACTGCATGGCAAACTGTTCATACTCGTTCTCCATTTCACGTTTGTCCATCTCAGCCAATTCCAGCATCTGCTGGTTTTTCAGATTCTGCTTGTGCATACGGAATGCGAGGAAACCGATTATAGCCACAAGCACAGCTGCCA
>JBJFDX010000333.1:0-1610 GCA_051890235.1 Bacteroidaceae bacterium
CCGATCTCAGATATGACTGAAGTAAACAAGGATGCCTGTCAGGGACGTACTCTCAAGGATTGGGTCATTGCTACCCGTCCCTGGTCTTTTCCTGCCTCGTTTATCCCCATTTTGGTTGTTACGGCATGGCTTTATTGGTTGCCTCAGGATGAGATTGTTCTCCAGACAGACTGGTGGTGTGCTCCTCTGGCTCTTGTGATGATAGTCCTCCTTCAGGCATCGGGTAATCTGATAGGTGACTATTCCGACCACATTCGTGGTATCGATTTGCCAGGCAGCCTCAATGGTGTGAGACACATCCAGAGCGGCAAGTTCTTCCCACGTGAGATTCTCTATTTCGGATATGTGTTGCTTGCCCTGTCCATGATTATAGGAGTGATTATCCTGATGCGATGTGGATGGCAGGCAGCATGGCTCGGAGTGGCTGCCGTGCTTCTGGTAACCGCTTATCCCTGGCTCAAGGCTCATGCTTTGGGTGACCTGGATATTCTGTTGGGGTATGCTCTTCTGCCAGCCTTGGGTGTCGCTTTTGCTGTAACAGGCCGATGGATGTGGCAACCATCCGTTATCAGTCTTTCGGTGGGTTTGCTTACGGTATCTATCCTGCATGCCAACAATACACGTGATATCCTCAATGATACCCGTGCTGGCATCCACACCTTATGTATTGCTCTGGGCGGACGAGCCTCCCAATGGGTGTATGCCATAGAGAATGCTGTGGCTTATCTGTTGGTGCCTGCCTTTATCCTGTTCGGCCTGCTTCCCTGGACGGCCATGTTGACGTGGCTTACCTTGCCCCTTGCATGGTCTAATGTGCGTACCATGATGCAGGCAGAGCCCCTGGCCGAGGCACCTATTGCCATGCTGGACCAGCGAACAGCTCAAACTCAGATGGCTTTCGGTTTACTCCTCACTTTCTCTTTGCTGTTGGCTGTATGGATTCGCTGAAGATGAACAGAGTGTGGGTATGCGTGCTGGTGGCTGCATTACTGTGGTTTGTGATGTTCAGCCCTCTCACCTCCCCATATGTTTCCTTTTGGCTGGTGATGTCTTTGTCCGGAATGCTACTCACCTTGTTGGCCATCTGCCTGGGTGGGAATCCTATTGAGTGTCGGGATACCTGGCTGTCCAACCTTCTGCTGGGTATCATCATAGCCATTGCATTATGGTGCTTTTTCTGGGTTGGCGATAAGGTGAGCCAGTGGCTTTTCTCATTTGCTCGTCCTCAGATAGATGCCATCTATGACATGAAGGCAGGATTTCCACAGTGGGTAATTGCTTTGCTCTTGTTTTTTGTCATAGGTCCTGCCGAGGAGATTTTCTGGCGTGGCTTTGTGCAGAGGAGCATGAGCCGGCGATGGGGTGCATGGCATGGCTTTCTCTGTTCCACGTTTTGCTATACTGCGGTACATGTTTGGAGTGGCAATCTGATGCTTCTCCTTGCTGCCGCTACCTGTGGATGCATGTGGGGATTTCTCTATTTTCTGATGCCTAAGCGCCTCCCTGCCCTGATAGTTTCTCATGCTTTATGGGACGTGGCAGCCTTTGTGCTGTTTCCCTTCTGATCCTGATCCGTCATGATCTTGTCGTGAATGTTCAGCACAGCGTTT
>JBJFDX010000334.1:0-5706 GCA_051890235.1 Bacteroidaceae bacterium
ACTTCTTCTTGCACATTAGTTTGTGTTGGTTCATCACTATTATCTTCTTGAGAGTTTTGATTATTATTTAATTCGTCACTATTTTCTTGACTATTGTTTTCATTATTTTGAGCATTATTTGAATTTTGAGTATTGTTTTTTAGTGCCATTGAGTAAATCCTTGACATCAACATCAAGCAGTTTTGCAATCTTGTCAAGAGTATTCAAATCTGGCTGAACTGTATTCTTACACCATTTGCTAACAGTACAAGTTGACTTACCAAGTTGCTCTGATAGCCATTTGCCAGTTTTGTCCTTCTCAACAAGAACCAATTTTAGTCGATTGAGATTTGCTATAAAATTTAAGGTTGTATAAATTAAACTTTTACGCAAAGGTATAAAATTTTTGTGATTCTCATTATTATTCTCTAGAGAAAATTGAATAATGTCCTGTAATTTCCTAAAATAAATTGCCTCCTGAATCACTCAATTTTCGGACTAGTGATTTTCAAAAGACGAATTGTCGCAAAAAAAGTACCCTCCCCTCCAGGTTCCCAACATCTTTTCTCTTCTGTTGTTTTGTCAACCATGCCTAAAGAAATCAGATATCTTGTTGAGCGCCACAATTCTAACTAGCATATTCATCTGTGAATAGATTTAAGTGTTTTGAATATCCTTATACTCAAGCAACTTTCAGACGACAAAAATCCACACTTGATGATTCAACACTTTGTTATAAATAATTTATGTATGAAACATTATGTGCTATGTATAATACATCCATGCCGTAGCGTGTCATAGAGTTTTTATAAACTCAAATGGTAGAATCGCGTAAACTCAAACAGTTTGTTTCCCCCCAAAAAGAAAAATCAGCAACTTGAATTTCTTCTAAGTTGCTGATTATTAGTGTGGACCAGACAGGGCTTGAACCTGTGACCTCCAGATTATGAGTCTGTTGCTCTAACCAACTGAGCTACAAGTCCAGTGCAGGGCAATCTCTTGCTTGCGGCTGCAAAGTTAGATAAAAACGATGATACAGCCAAATGCGTGTTGCTAAAAATTTGGTCTGCCTCAGATAATTGTCTAATTTTGCAGGGCAAATCAGAGTGCTTCAAGGTACGAGAGAATGAAGAAATACATTGCCACTATAGGCTTTTTTGATGGAGTGCACAAGGGTCATCTGTGTTTAGTTGAACAGTTGCTTGAGCAGGGTAGGGCACTTGGATTGGGCTCGCTGATTGTTACTTTTGACAGGCATCCACGTCAGGTCCTTCATGCTGATTATATCCCAAGTTTGCTTTCCACTCTGGATGAGAAGGTTGCTTTGCTTAGGCAGACGGGAGTGGATGAGGTGCGTGTACTGCATTTTACTCCTGAGATGGCTTGTATGTCTGCCCAGGAATTTATGCGTGATGTGCTTCGGGATGAATTGAACGTGCAAGCATTATTGATGGGATATGATCATAGGTTTGGCCATGATGGAGGATCGTTCTCTGATTATTGTGCCTGGGGCAGAGAACTCGGCATAGAAGTCATGCATGCCACTGAGTTTCCTGAGAACAAGGTGAGTAGCAGTGTGATACGCAAAAGGCTTTCTTTGGGGGAAGTGTCTGGCGCATGTGAACTCCTGGGGAGATTTTATCAGTTGAAAGGTGTGGTGGTGAGCGGTCACCGTATTGGTCACACTATTGGTTTCCCTACAGCAAATCTCTCGTTACCTGAGGGGAAACTTGTTCCTGGGTGTGGTGTGTATGCAGTCAGAGTCTTGCTGCCAGATGGGGTGAAGCGTGGTGGTATGCTTTGCATTGGCAGTCGTCCTACAATGCAGAATGGTGAGGACGTCTCTGTGGAGGTGAATATATTCGATTTTCGGGGAGACTTATATAATAAGGAGATAGAACTGGAATTTATATGCAGACTTCGGGACGAGTTCGTATTTCCTTCGAAAGAAGCTCTCTGCCAGCAGCTGCAGTTGGATGAGAAGGCTGCACGTGAAATCCTTGGACTGCAGTAGGGGATTTCTTCAGATGGGGTTCGTATTCATTCAGAAAGTGGAGTAGATGTACGGTGAATAATCGAGAATATATAATCAGGCATCGGAATGAGGATGTGCGTATGCTTGCTTTGCGTCGCGCGGAGCCGGGTGTGGATGTCTCTTTCTGTTTGAGACAGATAGAGGCATGGCAAAAGGCATGTACCAAGTTGCCACGATGGGCTGATACGGATGACATCATCTTTCCTCCTCGTATCAATATGGAGCAATGTAGTAGCCAAGCCACGGCGGAGTATAAGAGAAATCTGATTCTGCGTCTGTTGCCCGAACATCGTTCTTCGATGGTGGACTTGACGGGTGGTTTTGGCGTGGATTTCAGTTTCCTGTCCCCTTTGTTTGACAAGGCTGTTTATGTGGAGCGTGATTCAGACCTTTGCCAGATAGCATCACATAATCTGCCCTTACTGGGTGCATCACATGCGCAGGTGATATGTGCTCAGGCAGAATGTTTCCTTGAGGAAGTTGCTCATCAGAATCTGTTGTTTCTTGATCCGGCACGCCGTGATGATGCGGGGCGCAAGGTTGTGGCTTTGCATGACTGTTCGCCTAATGTGGAGGCATTGTCTTCTCGCCTTCTTTCTCTGTCAGATGTGGTAATGGTGAAGTTGTCTCCAATGCTGGACATAGGACAGGCCTTGCAAAGTTTGCCGAATGTGTGTGAGGTACATACCGTGAGTGTGGATGGTGAATGCCGCGAACTCTTGCTTGTGCTTTCAGCTTCGGATGCTCCCCTGTCCTATCATTGTGTCAATCTGGGGCGCCAACAGCAGATATTCATAACGAAGGAGCGTCATGCTCAACCGCTTATCGCCTCTGCTCCAGATAGATATCTCTATGAACCGAATGCCTCCATCATGAAGGCAGGGGTGCAGGATGCTCTATGTCAGACCTATCATGTGGCCAAACTGCATCCCTTCAGCCACCTTTTTACTTCAGGAGAGATATGTGATGTGTTTCCTGGCAGACGTTTCCTGGTGGAGGACTTTACCACATGTGGCAAGCGTGAGTTGAAATCCTTCTTGCGTGATGTTTCTCGAGCCAATCTGTCGGTACGCAATTTCCCTTCCACTGTTGCATCTTTACGTAAGCAATGGCACTTGGCAGAGGGTGGTGATGTCTATCTCTTTGCCACTACACTTTCCGATGGCACCCATGTTCTTATCCGATGCCGGAAGGTGTAGAGTAAGCAAATTCCAGTGACCCTAAGAGGGTGTTTCTGTGAAGAGTTGTACTGTGATACTCAATTTCGCACACGTTATTTGCAATTTTTTGCCATTTCCTTGTGTTGTATGGGATTATTTTTGCTAATTTTGTGCAGTAGTAAACAAATTATTGTCCCCTAAAGAACAGAAGTATGTCCACAAGAAGAGATTTCCTGAAGGGAGTAGGCTTGGCAACGGCCGGGCTGACTCTGACCCCTGGCAATGTGTTTGCAATGACAAGCAAGGAAACAAAGAATGCAAAGAGTGAGAAGGTGAAGATTGCCTATATTGGTATCGGAAACCGAGGTGAGCAGAACATCAACGAGTTTGCCAAGACCGGTATGGTGGACGTTGTGGCCCTGTGCGACGTGGATTTGCAGGGAAAACAATGTCAGAAGGTGTTGAACATGTATCCCAATGCCAAGCGCTATACCGACTTTCGCAAGTTGTTTGATGAGTACTCCGACCATTTTGATGCGGTTGCGGTAAGTGTACCTGATCATGCTCATTTCTTTGTGGTGATGGCTGCCATGAAGCATGGCAAGCATGTCTACTGCGAGAAGCCTCTCATCCGTACATTCCAAGAGGGTGAACTGCTCATAGAGATGGCTAACCGTCATCCCGAGATAGCCACTCAGGTAGGTAACCAGGGACATTCCGAAGCCAACTACTTCCAGTTCAAGGCTTGGATGGAAGCTGGTATCATCAAGGACGTTACTAAGGTGGTGGCACACATGAACAATGATCGCCGCTGGCACAAGTATGACTGGAATATGATCAAGATGCCTGAGGGAGACACTATTCCTGCAGGAATGGACTATGATACATGGCATTGCGGAATACGTTACCATAACTATAGCAAGCTCTTTCATCAGGGAGACTGGCGCAGTTGGTACGACTTCGGAATGGGTGCTTTGGGCGACTGGGGAGCACATTTGCTGGATACCGCTCATGAGTTTCTCAATCTGGGCCTTCCCTATGAGATAAACATGCTCTATGCAAAGAATCATAATGAGTTCTTTTATCCTTATAGCAGCACCATACAATTCCGCTTCGGTGCAAGAGGTAACATGCCTCCCTGTGATGTGTTCTGGTACGATGGTACCGACAACCAGCCACCATTGCCCGAAGGATATGGTGAGAGTAAACTGGCCGACGGCATACCTGCCAGCGGACAGGGTGAGTATACCAAGCAGAAGATCAATCCTGGAAAGATTATCTATGGGCGCGATCTTACCTTCAAGGGTGCAAGTCACGGAAGTACACTGGAGATCATACCCAAGGAAAAGGCTGAGGCCATGAAGGGAAAATTGCCTGAAGTGCCCAAGAGTCCCAGCAACCACTACGTCAACTTCCTGCGTGCCTGTCAGGGTATCGAGAAGACTCGTTCACCTTTCCAGATAGCAGGAGTGCTCTGTCAGGTATTCTGTCTGGGTGTGATAGCACAGCGTCTGAATACACAGTTGTTCTTTGATCCTCGTACCAAGCGCTTTACCAACAATGAGTTTGCCAATGCCATGCTCTCTGGAATGCCGCCACGTCGAGGTTGGGAGGACTTCTATAAGTTGGACTAAACATTAAAATATATCCTAATGAAAAAGATTGTATTTGTCATGATGCTGCTTGCTGCGATGCCAGCAGTAGCAGGGAAGAAGGTGACCACCCCTGCTCCTCAGGCTCCTCAGAGTACTGACAACATGCTCACAGAGCAGGAGCAGCGTGAGGGTTGGAAACTGCTGTGGGACGGAAAGACCACAGAGGGATGGCGAGGAGCCAAGCTGACCACATTCCCTCAGAAGGGTTGGCGTATCGAAGACGGTATTCTCAAGGTGGAGGCTGCCAGCGGTGCCGAGAGTGGTAATGGTGGAGATATTGTGACCGAGAAGGCTTATCACAACTTCATCCTCAAGGTGGATTTCAAGATTACGGAGGGAGCCAATAGCGGCATCAAGTACTTCGTGGATCCTGACATGAACCGTGGTGAAGGGAGTGCAATTGGTTGTGAGTTCCAGATTCTGGATGACCTGCGTCATCCCGATGCCAAGTTAGGCGTGAAGGGCAATCGCAGGCTGGGTTCACTCTATGACCTTATCCCGGCTCCAGAGGACAAACCATTTGATATTACCGCATGGAATACTGCCACCATCATCGTGCAGGACCGTCATGTGGAGCATTGGCTCAATGGCGTGAAGTTGCTGGAATATGAGCGAGATACACAGGAATGGAATGCTTTGGTGGCTTATAGTAAATATAAGAATTGGCCTGATTTCGGTAACCGCGATGGTCGTATCCTGCTTCAGGATCATGGCAATGAGGTGTGGTTCAAGAATGTGAAAATCAAAGAACTTTGAATAAACCCACGCGTCCTGATACGACTCCTTATATAGGAGCATATCAGGACGCATCGTATCATTATATAATGAAACCCACATGACAATTTATAGGTCGCCAAAGTAAATGAAAAGAGGCTGC
>JBJFDX010000335.1:0-1606 GCA_051890235.1 Bacteroidaceae bacterium
ACACAACCCCACAGATTGCCAGTCAAAAGCCATTTCCGAATGGACTGATTTCATGTTGAGCAGAGACTCTGATGCAGTCTTTCTGCTCAGGGGTTATGCGGGTACGGGAAAAACATCGTTGGTCTCTGCCATGGTACAGACTTTAGTCCAGCTAAAACAACCTGTGATGTTGCTTGCGCCCACAGGCAGAGCTGCCAAGGTTTTCTCGTTGTATTCAGGCACATCTGCCTATACCATCCACAGAAGAATCTACAGGCAGAAGTCCCTCACCGACCCAGGTTCGTTTCAGGCTAACGTCAACCTCCACAAGTTCACCACTTTTATTGTGGACGAGGCTTCTATGATTTCCAACGGATCAGCAGAGAGTAATGTGACATTTGGGACAGGACGGTTACTTGACGACCTCATCCATTACGTGTACTCCTGTGAAGGTTGCCGACTGATGCTCATTGGTGATGATGCACAGCTTCCACCCGTAGGGACAGAAGAGAGTCCTGCACTTGACCAGGGAATGCTCAGATCCTATGGACTTACATTATGGCAAGCCGAGATGACCGAAGTGGTTCGCCAAGCCAGTTCGTCGGGCATCCTATGGAACGCCACCATGCTGAGACAGATGTTGACAAAAACAGATTCCGGCATTAACCTCCCTCGTTTCCGTATCCTGAACATGCCTGACATCCAAGTGGTTACAGGTGAGGAACTGATAGAATCCCTTGAGAGTAGCTTCAGCCATTGTGGTGCAGACGATACCATCGTGGTGACACGGAGCAACAAGCGTGCCAACATCTTTAACCAAGGTATTCGAGCACGAATACTCTACATGGAGGAGGAACTATGTGGGGGTGATCAGATTCTCATTGCCAAGAACAACTATTTCTGGACGGAGAAGGAGGCCGCCGAAGCCAAGGAGAAGGAGAACGGCATGGCCTTCATAGCCAATGGAGACATAGCTATCGTGAAGCGAGTACGTAACGAGAGGGAACTGTACGGATTCCGATTTGCCGACGTTACACTCTCCTTCCCCGATTACGCATTCAGAGAGATGGATGTGACCGTAGTCCTTGATACCCTCTCAAGCGAGTCTCCCGCTCTCTCGCGACAACAGCAGGAGGCTCTCTTCGCGGCAGTCTGGGAGGACTATCCTGAAATAGGAAACAAGCGTGAGCGAATGAAGAAACTACGCATGGACCCCTATTTCAACGCCTTACAAATCAAATATTCCTATGCCATCACATGCCATAAGGCACAAGGTGGTCAATGGAGCCACGTCTACATTGACCAGGGATATGTGACCGAAGAGATGCTCACGCCCGACTATCTACGCTGGCTCTACACAGCACTCACACGTGCCACAGAGAAAGTGTTTCTCATCAACTGGCCCGAGTCTCAGGTAGAGACCTGAACCAAGGAATACAAATATCATGAGAATACAGCAAGAATGTCAGTTGATTCGTTGGGAGAGAAAAATTGAAACTTACAGGTCATTTTTTCAGAAGGAACGATTCGGGTTAAGCACGCTTACTTTTTGAGGGGCAGAAAATAGGCGGCTTTCAGTATAACGTTTGCAACCCCGGTCGCAAACGTTTGAAACCGCAGTTGCAAA
>JBJFDX010000336.1:0-5662 GCA_051890235.1 Bacteroidaceae bacterium
CTGGAGTGTTTCACTTAACCTGAGAGTTTATCTGTACATCACTTTGCTGACCTTTCCGTCAATGGTTTTGATGATGTTGATGCCCTTCTGAGGTTGTGACAAGATGACGCCCTGAAGCGAATAGATTTGCTGAGAACCTTGTCGTGCATCAGAAATTTTCTCAATGGCATCAGGAATCAAGGGAATGTCACCGCCCACTCTTACCAGTTGCCATTGGCGATGATGTGATGAAACAGATTCTCCTGCAGTCCAGGCGCCAA
This sequence comes from Bacteroidaceae bacterium, assembly GCA_051890235.1. Taxonomy (GTDB): domain Bacteria; phylum Bacteroidota; class Bacteroidia; order Bacteroidales; family Bacteroidaceae; genus Physcousia. Next base: position 261 of record JBJFDX010000336.1, read on the forward strand.
CCTTGGTTCCTGCAGCAGTCTTTTCTCCCTCCAGGTCCCAGCACTTGACACCATCAGGCAACATGATGCGATAATGTATGCCGTCGATATTCTTCAACTGGAATGCTGTACCTGGCGTGGTACTTGTTTTCAGATAATAACTGCCGTCCGAGGTTATCTGTTGTCCCGACTCTGTCTGCAAGTACCACTTGTCATCGGCTTGCTTCTTCAGAATCCATCTCTGGTCAGGGTCGGTGGCATCGGCCTCGGTAATGACTACGCCATCGGCATTGGCCTTCACAGCCACCTGGCTGTTGGCTTGTGGCAGTATCATGTAAGTATCTCCATCGGCCAGCAACGCACGTTCCTCGGTCATGGGAGCAATAGGAATCACAAAGGTGGCTATGGTCTGCGTGGGCATGCTTACCTCCAGGGTAGAGTCATTCAGCATCTTGTAATCCTTGCGCAATCTTATCAGGTTTTCGCTGCCGCTTGTACGATAGGCCGATACATAAGCTGTGGCGTGCGTACAGGGAAGAGATATCTGGTGCACCTGCTTGTTGCTGCTGTTGTTGATCAATACAGCCACCAGGGTGTCTCCTGCGGCATTCACGGCACAGAGTGCCTGATCTGATGAAGTTGATACGATGCTGTATCCCTGTCGGATAAACCGTGTAATCTGTTGGCGCACATAGTAATTCTTATTACGCTCGTAATTGCCGTTTGAGAAACTGCCCGTCACCATGCTCCATTGGTCTGTCCCTTCTTCCACATATTGCCAGTCGCACCACACCTCAGGAGCCAGGTATCTCATGTCGTCTGCCAACCTCTGAGCCATGGACAGATTTCCTCCAATGCCTGTTCCGCCCGATCCGGATTCACTCATCCACAGATCTTTTCCTGCGGCACGTGCCTGCGAACCTATCTGAGCTCTTTCCACATTGGTGGCGCTGTAGGTGTGGGTGTTCCATTGGTCTATATGGCTCACAACGTTGTTCTGCTGATAGGCATTCCATGCCTGCAGACTGTGAGAGGTGCTGGTCTCGTCGCTTGCACTTATGACGGTATTCAGTCCGCTTTCCTTCAGGATGGGCAAGAGCACTTTCAGGAATTTCACCTGACTTTGCGTGTCAAAATGGCATCCCTCCTGTCCTCCGGAGCAACCCCAATAGCTTGTCAGCGCTTCGTTGAAGGGCTCCAGGGTCTTAAACTCGATGCCATATTCATCCCGGTAATGTTTGCAAACCTCCACCAGATAGCGTGCAAAATCTTCATAATATTCTTCCTTCAGATTGTCCTTGCCAGCTTCGGTATATCCAGCCACGCATCCACTCTTGGTCATCCACCAGGGAGCGCTATTGCTGAAGGCCTCAAAGACGGCATCCGGGCGGAGCTCCCTGATCTTGAGCATGATCTTGCGCTGAGCCTGGTCCCGTTCCCAATGAAACTCTCCTCCGCGCTCGTCCTGAAATCCTTCCATCTCTGCTCTCAGTCCCTTGCCTTTTCCCATGTGATGCTCCTCGCAGTTGGTCCAGGCAGGGTCATCTCCTCCTCCTATATTGTATCTGAATACGTTCATGTTGAGCCCGTTGGGACTCACCAGCCATTTCACCAGTTCGGTAATCTTCGTGTCGCTCCATTTACCGCACATGTTGGCCCACCAGCACAGGCTCACGCCCCAGCCCTCTACTTGCTGCCTGCGTGAACTGGCACTTGCCACATAGCGGAGTGTATCCACGGGGAGGGTCACCTGTGATGTCTCGCTCAGCAGCCACAGATGCTTTACGTCGGACCCATCCTTGTCTGAATAGACATGCGACCCAGCCGTATTGGCATCCGTACCCAGATATTTGCCTGTATGGCTGTTGCGCAGCAGGGTATAGCCGTTCCGCTGTTCCTGATAGTAATGTGCACGGGCGTCATTGGAGTCTGACAGGAAATATGTGCTCCATCCGTCATCGGTACCCAGACTCAGATAGAGAGTGGGATTGCCCTCCAGAGCCAGGAGTGTGGTTCCGTCCGACTGCGAAATGAGCGTAAGGGGAAGTGCCTCGCTCGAGGATGGACTCACCAGCACGGCACGCTTGTCGGCATTGCATCCCAGCACGTTCTTACTGCTGTGCACCAGATATCGCTTCACGTCCTGAGCCATGGATGTCAAACTGAGAATGGCGCAAAGAATTATTATAAATCTATGCTTCATATCCTTCTGATTAAATAATTATATTTCAACTTATTAAAAAGGAACGTAAATGTATGCTCACACCTTCAGGAATATCCTGTAACGATACATGATGTAGAGAAAGAGCCACCAGGTGATGATATAGGTGGCAGGCTCCACCACGGGCAACAGATGCTCGGGGAAGAGGGCCACCACGCCACCCAGCAGGCGGTCACGCATGAAACCGAAACTGATGAAGCGAGGCAGCATGTAGATGGCTATGGAGTTCATGCCGATGACCACAAAGAAGAAGTCCCAACGGCGCCATTTCCTTACATCTATAATATAATAGAAGAGGGCCAGCATGATGAGCGAATAGCAAGCCACGGAACATACGAAGGAGCTGGACCACAGGGCCTTGTTGACGGGTGTCCAGAAGCTCCACAGATAACCCACCGCGCCCAGCACGATGCCGGCTGCACACAGGGCCAGGGCCTTGCGCGTGCCTGTTAGGCCTTCACGCTCGGTCTTGATCCATCTGCCGGCAAGCATGCCCAGCAGGGCCGTGCCTATGGCAGGAATGGTGGAGAGCAGGCCTTCGGGATCGTAGTCGGGACGATAACAATGGGCTCCAAACAGGGTGCGGTCAATATAGCAGGCTATGTTTCCTTCACGCGTCAGAGCTTCCGCTCCAGGCATGTCGGGGGCCACGAGCAGACTGGATACCAGGCTGTAACCCACCAGCAGACTGAGGATAATGAGCAGGAGATGCTTCACCCTGTGCACATGCATGTAGATGAGGGCACCCAGCATCCAGGCCATGCCGATGCGAGCCAGCACGCTCCAGAACCTCAGTTCGGCAAACTGGAAATTGAGTATGCCGTTGCACACCCAGCCCAGGGCCATGAGTACGAAGCCTCTCACCATCACCTTGCGCAGGATGGCTGCATGGCTCATGCCTCGCTGCTGCTGCTTCTCCAGGGAGAAGGGAAACGAGGCTCCGGCTATGAAGAGGAACAGGGGGAAGATGGTGTCGTGATGACGGAGGCCGTCCCACTGGGCATGGGTCATCTGCTCGGCTATCGTCTGCCACGCGGCACTATCGGGGAAGAAACCTGCAATGGCTGTGATGAGGGCGGCACCTCCCATGATGAACAACATGTCAAAGCCTCTCAGGGCGTCGAGCGACTCCAGGCGAGTCTGATGATTGTTTTTTGTATCCATACGTATTATAGTATTTGGGTTTGCGACTGCAGAAGTGGCGGGGTCAGCGGATTCCGCGCTCGTTGAGGGCCCGGGCATACAGGCGGGCATTGCGCAGATGCTCCTGATAAGTGACTGCAAAACGATGGGTGCCCGAGAAGTCCTCCTTGGCACACATGTACAGATAAGGGTGCTCCGAGTGGTTGAGCACGGCATCTATGCCCTCTATGCTTGCTATGCGGATGGGACCGGGAGGCAGACCCTGGTGCAGATAGGTGTTGTAGGGGCTCTCCACCTTGAGGTGCTCATGATAGATGCGCCTCAGACTGAAATCCCCCACGGCGAACTTCACCGTAGGGTCGGCTTGCAGAGGCATCCCCAGCTGCAGGCGGTTGAGATACATGGCTGCCACATCGGGCTTCTCGGGACCGTTGGCCGTCTCCTCATCCACGATGCTTGCCAGGGTGCACACCTGGGCAGGGGTCAGAGCGCAGGCCTGGGCCTTACGGGTACGCTCGTCGTTCCAGAAACGATCATGTTCTCTCTTCATCCTGTTCATGAAAGCCAGGGGCGTGGTGTCCCAATAGATCTCGTAGGTGTTGGGGACGAAGAGGGCGGGAAGCTCCTGAACGGTGAAGCCCAACCGACCACACAGAGCCGAGTCTGTCATGCAGGCCATCACCTCCTGCGTGCTCATCATCAGATGCGAGGCCAGATACTGAGCCAGGCGGTCCAGAGTGCGCACCGAGGGGAGCGTGAGGCGTATGGGGTCCTGCTGTCCGTTGCGGAGCCTTCTGAAGAGCATGAGGGCATTCTGTGAGCGGGTGTCATAGCGTCCTGTGCGGGGATGGTAACTGAGCAGGGTGGAGCAGAGGGTCATCCTCCATCCCAGTCCGCTCTTGACCTTCACAGAGTCGGCCGTGTCATCGGCATCTATATAGAGCATCCCCTCGGGCTGGCTTGTCCACTGGCTCCGTGCCAGAAACAGGTTTGCCACCAGGGCGCTCATGCCCAGCAGGATTATCAGGGCCAGTCCGGCGCATACCGTTCGCCGTCTCACGCACGCCCCTTGGCCGGCAGCCCGGGGCTCCTCTGCCTGGGACATCTGTTGCATCTCATCCATAGGTAGTCCTTGTTGAATAGGAATTATAGTCGATGCAAATTTACGATTTTCTGTTCATCCGAGAGGCATCCCTGTGCATATATATTTTCCTGCGGCATTACCTTTTTGCCTTCCCTGCGGACGGGGGCGCAAGTCTGCTCACGGGGGATGCTACACATAACGCTCCGGTGCCTGGAAATCTCGTGCAAATGAGAGCAGAGTGGAGCGTGCTCCGACTACGCCAAGTGCAGCCGAGATTCAACAAAGTTAAGGGCAGTACGCCAGAGGACAAGACCTTCGGCATTGGTGCTTCCCACTGATAATTACTGAGCCGAATGTTCTCATTTTCTTTTGTTTGTAACAATATTTCAAAGTACGCTTGCGGTTGCCCGTGTGTTGGAGAATGAGTCATACGGCGGTGGTGTTTTCGTCAAACTGGGCCCTTGTTTTTCTCAAACCCGCGGCCTGCTTTCCCTATCTCATGTGCAAAGATACGACAGCCGGCATCGGTCATTCTCCGTTTACGTCCGTTTACGGGTGTTTAAGGGTTGATTTTTCCGTATTTTTCCGTTTACGTCCGTCTGCTCAGGGCACGGCCGATATTTATTTGGGGCACCGATGCCGCAGGTCTTGTTCTTCCTTTTTAAACACGGATTTGAACGGATAAAACGGATTTAACGGAGAACTCCTTACGGAGACTTGTCTCCTTTCCCGGGCTTACGCCCTATCAGACAGCTGCGTAGGCTCATCCATGCAAGCAAGCTTGCCTGTCCGACCCTCCCCATCCGTCTGGTCTGCCCCATTGGCAGACGGAAAGGATACAAGTGATGAACCCGTCCTGTCAACAGTTATGCCACATAGGTGACATCAGCTATGATAAGAGCAGGTCAAGAGTGACTCTTTCCTCTGACCAAACATCAATCTATCTGATATCAAGATTGTCGCCAGAGTAAAAGA
>JBJFDX010000337.1:0-1594 GCA_051890235.1 Bacteroidaceae bacterium
GGATCTCTCACTACTCCTTTCACATCGGCAGTATTCTCCAATGTGACCTTCATAGGTCCCAATGGCAGAGATGGATTTGAGAACAATGCAGACTATATCAATGGTGGAAGTGTCTTCCCACAGAACGGTTCTGCCCTGGGCAAGTTCCAGGCAGCTATGCACATCCGTCGCAGCAGCCATCTCTCATGCTTCAACTCAGTGGCAGTGGGATACCCTATAGGTATCATCATTGATGCTCAAAAGGGAGATACACAAGAGTATGCCAAGGCTGGTAACCTTAAGTTCCAGAATATCTTCTTTGCTGGTATGGACATCACAGGAAGCGATGCCAACAAGCGATATGTGGATGACCTCTATGATGCTGTCAAAGGTGCCGTGATAGATGCTGGCACAGAGTCTTACAGTTCCACTTATTTCAAGGCCCAGCCCGGAAACCGAGTGTATGCACAGGCTACAGACTTGAGACTTGAGGGATACCGAACCCTGGCCAATGGCAATGTGGCTGTTATGCCGGCATCAGATTCTCCTCTGCTTGGTGCCGCTCAGTTTACTGACAGCAAACTTTCATCCTGGTTTGCCAGGGTAAATTACATAGGTGCGTTTGCTGCTGGCGACAATTGGTTGGAGAACTGGACCGAGTTTGACCCTCAACAGGCCGATTATTAAGGTGTCGCTTTAACCCCGAATCGGCACGAATTGGGGTTATCCTGAATATAATGCTCGGTAATAGTTTAATTTAGCAGAGAACCCTTTTTCCCTATCAACTTAAATGATGGGGTCACAGTCCATGCCTTCTGTCTCTTGTATTGCAAGGGCAGGAGGCATGGATAAGCACATTAGATACTTATGAATACAGGAGGCATATATATCAAGCATTATCGGTACAGGATGGCCGGACTGCTGTTCTTGCTCATTACTGTCCTGTTGGCAGAGTCGATACAGGGGCAGACTGTGGAGGAACGGCTAACGGCATTGGAACGTGTGGTGCAGGACCTTCGTCACAAGTCCTCAAACGGAAATGATAAATCGAAGTACATGCCACAGATACATGGTGTGCTCAGAGGCAAGTATGAATATGAGCCCGACTTGAACAAAGGGCGGTTTGAGGTTCGCAATGCCCGACTCTCAGCAAACGGCAAACTGGCATCCATCTCAGAATACAAGTTGGAGGTGGACCTCTGTGACGAGAGCAACATCAAGATGAAGGATGCATGGGTCAGAGTGTTGCCTTTTAGGACATTGCGCCTGACCGTGGGACAGCAACGCATGCCTTTCTCCATTGATGCCCACCGAAATCCCTATGCACGTTTTTTTGCCAACAGGAGTTTCATTGCCAAACAGGTGGGTGATATGCGTGACGTAGGTTTTCAGGCAGGCTATGATATTGTAAACGAGAACGGGAGGACGGTACTGTCAATGGATGCAGGTATTTTCAATGGCAGCAATCTTGACAATCAGGCAACGGCTTGGTTTTCTGCTCCTGCCTATTCTGCCCGTATACAGTATTTCCCCACAGGTAAGTGGGCCATCATACCCAGCGTGCAACATCAGCAGATAGCAGAGCGTAAAGCTTCGTATACCAGCGTGGATCTGG
>JBJFDX010000338.1:0-1592 GCA_051890235.1 Bacteroidaceae bacterium
ACCTGTTCTCTGACGAAGTATATCGTGAGTTTATCTATACTGGTAGCCCATATATTAGCGCTTGTCATCTGGAAGGTATTGAACAGAATGTTGTTCTCATCGACTCTGTGAGCAAGCGATACAGCGAATGCGGCATCCGCATAGGTGCCCTTATTACCAAGAATCCGCAGGTACGTCAGGCTGTGATGAAGTTCTGTCAGGCTCGTTTGAGCCCTCCTTTGATAGGCCAGATCGCTGCAGAGGCCAGCTTGGATGAACCCGAAGAGTACGGACGGGAAGTATACGATGAATACGTGGAGCGTCGTAAATGCCTGATAGATGGACTCAATCGCATTCCTGGTGTTTATAGTCCCATCCCAATGGGTGCTTTTTACACGGTTGCTAAGTTGCCTGTTGATGATGCAGAAAAGTTCTGCGCATGGTGTTTGAGTGATTTCCAGTATGAGGGCGAGACAGTCATGATGGCTCCTGCTGCCGGTTTCTATACCACATCAGGTGTTGGTCGTGATCAGGTTCGTTTGGCTTATGTGCTTAAGAAGGATGACCTCAATCGTGCTTTGTTCGTTCTTCGCAAAGCCTTAGAGGCTTATCCTGGTACCATTCGTTGATGCTCCTTCTCTATTAATTTATATGTACACATGGTTGATGGCCCGGAGGATATTCTCGCATCAAGATGATGCGGGCAAGGTGTCGCGTCCGGCCATCAGGATTTCCACCTTGGGCGTTGCCATAGGTGTAGCGGTCATGCTCATCAGCGTGTCCGTAGCCCTTGGATTCCAGCATGAGGTACAAGCAAAGCTTTTGGGGTTCGGCGCTCATATCCAGGTGTTCAGTTATGAGAGTTTGGGCTCCGAAGAGATGAAGCCAATTGTGGTAGACTCTGATATCACAAGGCGTATCAAGCGCATTCCTGGTGTACGGCATGTGCAACGGTTCTGTGTGAAGCCTGGCATGCTCAAGACAGACGAAGCATTTCGTGGAGTTGTGTTTCGTGGTGTGGGTCAGGAGTATGATACTACATTCCTATCCGAGCACCTTGTTTCAGGTGAGATTCCCTTGTTGACAGATTCTGTTTCGTCAGGTAAGTTGCTTGTCTCTCAGCAACTTGCCCGTCAGTTGCAGCTTGAGGTAGGCTCTTCGGTCTATGCCTATTTTTTTGAAAATAGTATCAAGGCACGCCGTTTTCGTGTTTGTGGCATATATTGTACTCATTTGGCTGATTTTGACAACCAGATTGTATTTGCCGATTTGCACACCATTCATGGTTTGCTTAATTGGGACACTCATCAGATGTCGGGTGCCGAGGTGCTTACCCATGATATTGGTCAATTAGAGGAGGTCAGGGGGCGAGTCGTGGAGGCCATCCATAAACAGCAGGATGCTTATGGGTCACAATATACCTCGATGACCATTCGTGAACTTTATCCTCAAGTATTTGCATGGCTTCGCTTGCTTGATTTGGATGTATGGGTAATTTTAATTCTTATGACTTGCGTGGCTGGTTTTACCATGATAAGCGGGTTGCTCATTATAATATTAGAGCGAACAAACTTCATTGGCGTGATGAAGGCAATGGGAGCTACTAACGCTGA
>JBJFDX010000339.1:0-5619 GCA_051890235.1 Bacteroidaceae bacterium
AAAACGAAGATACATCTGTTCAAAAACATAAGCAGTTCTCATCATGACGCTAATGACCGATTCTGGTTTACTGGCTGATGTGGGTTCTAACAAAAGCGCCTGCTCGCTGCAAATGCAGGAAACAGGCGCCTATGAAGTGTCAATCAAGAGGCATTCAAGACTCTTGCCGAAGGATGGGATTACTTCTCAGCCTTCGCCATATTGTATGCAGCCTCTACCCTGAGAGCCTCCTCGGGTTTGTCCGTTGTCACATAATTGATACCGCAGTTGGTCATCTCTGCCATGGTGGCTGTATCGTTGATGGTCCACACATTGGTGGTCATACCATTGGCAGCAGATTCGCTGGCCCAAGTGGGATTGTTGCGGTATGTGGCAGCTGTGTAATCAAGTCCCATGACACCTACGGCCTTGAGTGCTGCAGGTGACTGATCACCGTTGAGATAAGCAACGTGGGCTGTGGGATCCTTGGCAACAATCTCCTTGCAGAGGGTGAGGCTGAAGGCGATGTATTCCACCTTATCCTGCAGGCCGCGGCTCTTCACCATGTCAACAACTGCGGCTACGCATGCCTTTCCGCGAGCCTCATCACTGTGTGTCTTAATCTCAATAATCAGTTTGGTATTACCATCGCCTGCCAGGATATCAAGCAAATCAGACAGCTGAGGTATCTTTTCTCCGTTGCTGAGTGTGAGGTCTTTCACCTGATCATAGGTGCTGGTCTCGATACGTACTCCACTTAGTGTGGCGTCATGATTGACCATAACCTGTCCGTCGCTGGTAATCCACACGTCGGTCTCTGAGCCATAGCAACCCAGTTCGATAGCCTTCTGCAGGGAGGTGCGTGAGTTCTGGGCGGAGCCTGCTGTATTCCAATAACCGCGATGAGCGATTACTTTCATGCCTGTGGGGTTTTGCTCCACGATGTTGAGCGTGGTGACACCCAGTTCCTGACTCTTTTCTCCACGTACCAATACCATTCTGAATTGTCCACTCTCCAGTTCGCTGGGCAGGTTCAGTAATGCTCCAGACCCCTGGAGGCTGATGGTGGTGGTGTAAGACTTACTCTTATCTGTAACGAGGGTGAGCGTTACCTGGTCGCCCTCAGCAAATCCTTCACCATTGATCAGATAGGTGCCTCCAGCCTTTACTGCCATACCGCTTATGTAGTCCACGTTCTTCACCAGTTCAGCATCCATCTCGTCAGGTGTTACGTTTACTTCATTCCAGAGCAGAGATACCTCATGTTGAGTAAGAGGAGCATCATAAACACGTGCAAGTACGACGTTACCCTGCCATCCATTGGTGGCATCTGTGGCTGAACCCGGGTCACCGCCTATGCAAAACCAGTTGCATCCAGAACTGGCAAACCTAAATTCTCCGGGTGCGTCAATAGTGTTCTTCAGTTCACCATCCACGTAGACGTAGGCTTTGCCTTCCTCCTTGTTCCACACGCCCACTACGTGGTAATACACCTTGGGTTGTGGTACGATGCCGCTGGTGGTCCATCGCCAAGTGCTCTTCCCATTGGTGGAGACGTTGGGGAGGAAGCATATCTCATTTGCTCGGCTACCGCTGGTGGTGGTAATCAGAAAGCCTGTGCCGCCTGCCTGCATGGCAGAGAAGGGTTTGCACTCCTTGTTGAGAATGGTGCCAGAGTAGTTGGGCATGACCAGAATCTCCAGCGTGTGTCCGTCTGCCAGTTTGTTTCTGAACTCGGTATTATTTTCAAAGTCTATGTGGTAATAGCCAGAGGGATTGTCGGCCCATGAGGTTGTGAACGTGGCTATATAGCGGTTATAGGCTTTGCTGAAGCGTGTGTAGCTGGTATTGCCCACCAGTTGCACGTTGTTTTTCATAGGTGAGATATCTTCGGCAGTTCCGTCTTCATGGAAAATCACGTCCAGCATGTCGGCTTTAGGGGCGGGTTCTGTGAAGACGATGCTGTCCACCTCATTACTTTTCATGGTGCAAAGTACCTGCTTGTTCTTACCATACACCACGATATTCTTCACGGGTGTGTTGTCCTCGGCTGTTTGTGCCTTGATGTCTGAATGGCTTGAGAATAAACTGCCCCAGGCAAGAGCGGTAGCCATGATGAATAGTTTCTTCATATTCGTATCGGTTGATTTTTTGTATAACGTTCTTATCTGTCTGTCAGAAAATCTGTCAGGTGGTATCTTCTGATTGCTTGTGTTTAATTGCCTGTGATGGTGGGGAATATCTTCATCACCTGCTGGCTGTTGACCTGCTGCACGCAACCCTCATGCTGGTCGATAGCCAGCGAGGCGGCGATAACTGATGACTGGGAGAGGACCATGAAGACGGGTTCCATGCGTATGCTACCAAAGGCTATGTGTGAGGCTGAGAGGCAGAAGGGTACCAGCAGGTTGTCAGCTTCTTCCTGACGTGGTGTGAGACTTCGGTAGCTGATGTTGTATTTCCCCTTGGGCAGATGAATCTGTACGTCTCCGCAGTTTTTCACCATGCCGTTGACCACATAGCGTCCGCAGTTGTGTGAATCCATTGTATAGGCTCCCCACCCTACCACATCGTTGGCTACGGCATCCTGCTGACAGTTGGCCTGAGTCATCACGTATCGGCCTATCATACGGCGTGACTCACGTATGTATAACTGAGGTGTGAAATGATTACTCTCGGGATACTCGTCCTTAGGATATCCCCATTGGCTTATCTGCTGACGTATGTGAGCAGGGATTCTGGGGTCGCTTGTCACAAACCACAGGAGCCCTTTGGTGTATTCGAGATGCTCTTTGTGTATGCGTTCGCGTTTCTTGTATGAAGCTTCGGGATAATCCCAGTTGCAACCAATCATATCGGTGGAAAAAGCCTGGTTGTTGTTGATGTCAGTCTTAGTGGGATTGGTCATGAGGTCCCAAGCGAAGCAGTCCCTCAGGTTCTTGGAATTCCAGGGAGCCACCTCTTTCCATCTCAGCAGGAGTTCGTATCGTGTGGAGTCATACCCCTCGGGTCTGGTGATAGGTATTCGGTTTTGTGGGTCATTGGTGAGGGTGATGCGGAAGTTGTAAGCCTGTACGCGCTTATCACCTTTCCCAGTTTGCCCCATCTCTCCTTTCAGGATACCCCACAGAAGTCCGCTCTTGGGATTTCCTTTCTCACGATAGGGGTCTACGCCATCGGGAAACTGATGTTTGTTGAGCATCTGCATTCCGTTGTACGTCTCGCCATATACGCTATTGGATTCGCGTCCTACCGTATAGGTTACTCCTGCTCTTGCCATCAAGTCTCCTTCGTAACTGCAGTCGATAAACTCCTTGGCCTCTATGCATAAGGCAGGTCTTTTGGCAGAGGAAGCATCCTCCAGGATAATTTCCCTGATGCGGTTGCCTTGCTTCTTTACCTTCTTCACCCGTCGTTCCATCTGTACCAGAAGTTTGTCTTCCCTGAGCATTTCCTCGTAGGCAGCCAGAGCTACCTTGGGCTCGAAGTCAAACACAGCCTTGTCCTTGCCGTATTGAGTTCCTACCCGTCGGTAGAACTCCAGAGCAAGTCCCTGGATAATCTCCACTCTTCCCACATCAGTCTTGCCCAGTCCGCCTGTGGTAAGTCCGCCTATGCGTCGTGAGGGTTCCAGCAGGACAACACTTTTACCCATCCGTTTGGCTGTAAGTGCGGCGATGATACCGCCCGATGTGGCGCCATAGACGCAGATGTCAGTCTGCATGCGTCCACCTTTATCCCAGGTTCGAACACCATCGGCATCTGTTTGTGCGCAGATACTGGTAAGACAGACAGTGCTAATCAGCAGGTATAAAAGGAATCTCTTCATAGGGGTAATGATGTGAGTTTTTAGTTAGTATAATCTGTTGGCGCAGGTGTTTCGAGGTGATTTTGCCTTTCTCAGGCAGGTACTCCTGTGGTGTCACGGAAGTACCTGCCGGGGGATATCAGGCAAGCATAGCCTTGGCGAGGAGTTGCAGCTGAGGAATATCGGCTTCCTTCATACGGCTGCGAATGGTCACCATGGGCTCTACTATCTCGCAATCCTTCATCTCTTCTATCATTTGTCTCATGACTCTTCCGGCAGAGGGTGCCCAACTGCCGTTTTCCACGATTCCGAAGCGGCGTTTCTGGAAGTTCTTGATCTGAAGATGATGCAGGAAATCATGCATCACGGGGAATACTCCTGCATCATAACTGGGTGCTGCCACCACGAGGGCAGGATAGCGGAAGGCATCTTCGATGACCTCTGCCAGGTCGGAGCGGCTCAGGTCAGAGAGTACCACCTTCTTGGCTCCTTCTGCCTTCAAGATTTCCGCCAGTCGCTTTGCGGTAACCTCAGTGCCTCCGTGAATGCTTGCATAGGCCACCAGTATGCCTTCACTCTCGGGCTCATATCGGCTCCATGTGTCGTACAGGCTAATAGCTTTAGCCAGAGATTCACCTCGGAGTACGGGCCCATGCAAGGGACATATGGCTTGTATGTTGAGGGTAGCAGCCTTTTTGAGAACAGCCTGCACCTGAGCACCATACTTGCCGCAGATGTTGAAGTAGTATCGGCGTGCCTCGCAGGCCCAGTCATCGGTCTCGTTGACGAGTGCGCCAAACTTACCGAAGCCGTCAGCTGCAAACAGGGTGGCGCTCTCTTCTTCGTAACTCATCAGCACCTCGGGCCAATGTACCATGGGCGCACCAATAAAGCGGAGTGTGTGTGTACCCAGAGGGAGTGTATCACCCTCCTTTACGGTCATCACCCGTCCGTCGAGTTGTATTCCCTCAAAGAACTGAGGCATCATGCAGGCAGCCTTTGCGCTGCACACTATTTTCATGTCGGGGTACAGGCTGCAGGCTTCGGCCACCAATGAGGCATGGTCGGGCTCCATGTGATGTACCACCAGATAATCAGGTTGACGGCCTTGGAGAGCCTTGGCCAGATGGTTTTTCCAATCATCGGCTTTGCGTGCATCGGCAGTATCCATGATGGCTACCTTGTCATCCATGATGAGCCAACTGTTGTAACTCATGCCTTCGGGCACTACGTATTGGCTTTCAAAAAGGTCTATGTCCAGGTCATCCACGCCGATGTACCTTATGCTTGAGGAAATGTTCATATCCATGGGTTTGTGTATCTTATAACTTCTGCAAAGGTACAGTTTTTTTGTTTTTTATCCTAAGTTTGCATGCATGTAAATGTACAATTGACATGGAAAATGTAAGGTTGAAGCCAGTGTGGGACTCGTAGAGGAAATGTTCTCTTTGGAGCCAAATCTTTCCTGAAAGTACTTTTGTGCCGTATCTCGACCAAAGAAAAATCCTTGAGTTTGTATCTTATGTGCAGAATAAGGAATATCTTTGCGCCAACGTTAGTCATAAATTTAATATTAAAAGATTATGAAAAAATTTCTTGCTCTTGCTCTGGCAGCCATTATGTGTGCCAGTAGCGTAAAGGCTTTGGAGTATGTACCTCAGCCTGGCTTCTCCGTTCAGGGGCTTTTCGGCATGAACATCAGTAATTTCCGCCATCCAGATTCTGCTGTTGATGGTCTGACCGATCCCAAGGCGGGCTTCAATCTGGGTATTCGTGGCGAGTATATGTTGCCCTCTTGCTATGGCGTATTTGTCAATCTGGGTGTCAATTAC
>JBJFDX010000340.1:0-5618 GCA_051890235.1 Bacteroidaceae bacterium
CAACCGCGGTTTCAAACGTTTGCGACCGGGGTTGCAAACGTTATCCTGAAAATCGCCTGTTTTCTGCCCTTGAAAAGTAAGCGTGCTTCATTTGCCAATGAAGTAGTACTGCTCAGTAGATATTTAGTGGGGGCACCGATGCCGCAGGACGTGTTTTTTCTTTTCAACACAGATTGTTGCGGATGGGACGGATATTTCTGTGGAGGTAGAATTAGATCAAAAAGTTTGTTCCTTTCCTCGGGCTCACGCCCTTACAGTCTGCTGTGGATGCTCATCCATGCAAGCGAGCTTGCTGTATGACCCTCCCCACCAGTCTGGTCTGTCCTGCAGACAGACAGGAAAGGAACAAAACAAAATAGCAGCCTCCGGCTGTACAAAATGAGCTCCCATGGAGCTACTGACGGTTACCTTCAAGTGGTGAAACTGCCTGTCCTGCGGCGTACTGCCCTCCAGGCAGAGGAGTGGTGGGGAGGCTCTGAGGACCGAGGGCGTTGCCCTCGGTTACTCATGGTAGTGCCCTCCAGGCACCAGAGTGCTATGTGCAACATCCTATCCCGTAAGTCATCTTCAGAGTGGTGTCATATCACACAAGTACCCAGAAGCACTCCGCTGCCTGGAGGGCAGTACGCCGCAGGACCGGTCTCACCAGTCAAAGGATACCGTCTGTGGCTCCAGAGGAGCCTATTTTGTACAGCCGAACGGCTGCTATTTTGTTTTCTGCGGGCTTGGGATGTCATGCGAAGCAGGACATGGGGGAGTATGGCATGGGGCTGCTGCCAAGACGAGTCTTGAGCAGAGACCTATGACAGAGTCACCAAGGCCAGAGGCCGCACAAGCCCACAGAAACTTTTTGATCTGATTCTTCTACAGCGCTCTGAAAAGAGGAAAGTTTGAAGATGTGCTACATATAATACACATGGAGAACAGGGAATCCCCGTTCTCCATGCATGAATCTTATCTTTCCTCTATGTTTAACCCTGACAGGGAATCTTCTCAATCCTGCGAATGTGACGACCACCCTCGAAGGGAGTGGACAGAAACTCATCCATGATGGCATCTGCTTCGCATT
Source organism: Bacteroidaceae bacterium (assembly GCA_051890235.1). GTDB lineage: Bacteria > Bacteroidota > Bacteroidia > Bacteroidales > Bacteroidaceae > Physcousia. The sequence goes on from JBJFDX010000340.1 coordinate 1,070, forward strand.
CGTACAGGAAACGTCCTGGCATCACAAGTACGTTGGCATCATTGTGCTGGCGTGCCAGACGGGCAATATCTGCTTGCCAGCAGAGGGCAGCGCGCACGTGCTGATGCTTGTTGAGTGTCATGCTGATGCCTTGACCGCTACCGCATATGGCAATACCTATGGATACGTCTCCGTTATCAATGGCTTGTCCCAAGGCATGTCCATAATCGGGGTAATCACAGCTTGCTTCACTGTGAGTGCCAAAGTCGATGTATTCGATGTTGCGCGCTGACAGATATTTCTTGACGTGCTCCTTGAGCGCATATCCAGCGTGGTCGCTGGCCAATCCTATTTTCTTCATGAGAGGAGTTCTTTTACTTGGTTGTAAACATTCTCGGCGTTGAAGCCCAGTTTCTCGTCGAGCACTTTGTAAGGAGCAGAGAATCCGAAGCTCTCAAGACCCCATATGCGGCTGCTTGGATGAGCTCCCACAAGGAATCCGCTCAGGTTGACGGGAAGTCCTGCTGTAAGGCCGAAGATCTTGCTTCCTGCGGGGATGATGCTCTGCTGGTATTCAGCACTCTGGTTGCGGAAGAGTCCTTCAGAGGGAACACTCACGGTTCTCACCTTGATGCCATCCTGACGAAGCAGTTTTGCTCCTGCCACGAGTGTGCTCACTTCAGAACCGTTACCCAAAAGAATGACATCGAAGTCAGGGTCGCTGCCAGCCACGATGTAACCACCGCGGCTGATGTCACTATAGGGATTGTCCTGGGGAAGGTCTTCGATGGTCTGCCTGCTCAGGATGAGGGCGCTGGGAGTGTGCATGTTCTCCATAGCCAGACGCCAGCACTCTATGGTGGCCTTGCTGTCGGCAGGACGCATCACAAGCACAGAATTGCGACCGCTATGGTTCTTGAGTTTCTCCATCAGGCGGATTTGTGCTTCCTGTTCCACCGGTTCGTGTGTGGGACCATCCTCACCTACGCGGAAGGCATCATGTGACCATATAAACTTCACGGGCAGTTCCATCAGGGCGGCCATACGGATGGCTGGCTTCATGTAGTCACTGAAGACGAAGAAGGTGCCGCAGGCAGCAAGCACGCCACCGTGAAGAGCCATACCGATACAGCAGCATGCCATGGTGAGTTCGGCCACACCTGCCTGAAGGAAGGCACCTGAGAAATCTCCGAACTGCAGTTCATGAGTCTGCTTCAGGAATCCATCGGTCTTATCTGAGTTGCACAGGTCGGCTGATGCACATATCATATTGGGTACCTGCTGTGCCAAGAGACTGAGGCAGGCGCTGGATGCATTGCGTGTGGCATCATTGGCCTTGGTCTGAACGCTCTTCCAGTCAATCTCAGGCAGACGGCCGGCAAACCAGTTGCTGAGTTCTGCTGCCTTCTCGGGATGCTTCTCTGCCCAGTTGGCTTCCTCGTCATGACGGATTTCGGCCATAGCCTGAAGTTCCTTGAGACGTGCATCATAAATCTCCTGCACTTCGGGGAATATCTGGAAGGGATTATCGGGATTGCCACCCAGATGGGTGATGGTGTTTCTGCAGGCATCACCTCCGAGCGGAGCTCCATGTGTCTTGCATGTGTTCTCGTAACTGGTTCCGTCTGCCTTCAAGGCACCTTTGCCCATGATGCACTTGCCGATGATGAGGGTGGGCTTACTCTTTACAGCCTTGGCGGCTTCGATGGCCTGACGTATCTGTGCCACGTCATTTCCATCAATCTCTATGACCTCCCACTGCAGGGCACGGTACTTGGCTGCTGTATCCTCGTTCATCACCACACGTGTTTCGGTGGAGAGCTGTATGTCATTGGAGTCATAGAACATGATGAGGTTGTCCAGTCCAAGTGTACCTGCTATGCGGGCTGCACCCATGCTGATCTCTTCCTGAATACCTCCGTCGCTGATGTAAGCGTAGATGGTCTCATGCTCAAAGGTGGGATTGCCGGTACGTGCAGACAGGAATTTGGCCGCAATGGCTGCACCTACAGCATAAGCGTGACCTTGTCCCAAGGGACCTGAACTGTTCTCAATGCCTCGCTCATAGCAAACTTCGGGATGTCCTGGAGTGGGGGAGCCCCATTGACGGAACTGCTGCAATTCTTCCATACTGAACTTGCCAATCAAGGCAAGCTGAGCATAGAGCATGGGGGACATGTGACCGGGATCAAGGAAGAAGCGGTCTCTGCCCATCCATGTGGGATTCTTTGGGTCAAACTGCAGATACTCACTATAGAGTACGTTGATGAAGTCTGCGCCACCCATGGCGCCTCCGGGATGTCCGCTCTTGGCTTTCTCTACCATTGAGGCCGCAAGGATGCGTATGTTGTCGGCCGCACGATTCATTGTCTGAATGCTGTTCATAATGCAGAATAATGCTTGTAACTAAGTGGCAATATGCCCTGTTTCCTAATTCCGCCACAAAGTTATGAAAAAAAAATAAGTCTTTGTCATTTACCTTTTACCATTTGGGCAAACGAGTGGCACTATTGACGGATTTCCCTTGGCGGAATGGACAACAGAGACTGACGGGGCACGTCTTATCGCAATGCCTTTGTGAGAGGAACAAAACGATAGCCCCGTTGCTTGAGTTCGACTATGAGCGTGTTGAGATGTGTTGTGTAAAACTTGTCTGTCCTTTCACTTGACGTGCCTGCGTGGAAGAGCATCAGATGCCCGTTGAGTCCTTCACTCTGCTCCTTCTTGAGGATGGTTTGAAGGATATTGTCAGATGAACGGTAGTTCTTCATGGACGGAATGGTGTAGTCGGCATTGCTTGCTGTTCCGCTCGTGAAGTTGACCAGTATCAGTCCCATGGATCTTGCCCATTCGGCAATGGTGGCATTGTAATGCTCGTAGGGCGGCATGAAGAAGGGAGCGTTGCGTGGCGTGATGCCATAGGGGGCGAGTGCTTGGTAGCTGCGAAGGATATCCTCTTGGAAAAACTCCTGTGTGACGATGGTACTGTCCGGATTTTCCCAGGTGCTGTACAGGGGATGGCTATAGCTGTGGCTGCCTACGTAATGCCCCTGCTTCACCATTCGTGCCACATCTTCGGGAAATTTCTCAAGGAACGAACCGGTGAGAAAGAAGGCAGCCTGGATATGATGAGCCTTCAGTGTGCTTAGAATCTGTTCCACACCATCATTCTTGTCGGCTGCTGTAAAGACCAGTGTGAGCTGACGCTTGCTGGTGTCTGCCCGGACAATGCCTCCCTTGTGCAGAATCATATGGCTTTGCTTGCGGGCCTGTACACCTTGTCCTGTAATGATGAGAAGCAGAAACAGGAGGATTGGTAATCTGTTCATAACGCTAAAGACCGATTCGGGTAAAAAAAACTGTTTTGCTTGAAAAGGGGGAGGCTCCCATGATAGAATTGAACTATACATGAGAGCCTGCCTTTTTTATTGCTTGTCCTGGGGACAATTCCTATCTGTGTTAGCAGAGCTTACGGGCTCCATCACCAATCACCACATCGATGATGATGGGGTCCTTGCCGTACTTCTCAGCAAACTTCTCCTTGACAACCTTCTTGAAGTTGCTTACCAGTTCTTCTGCAACCAGGTTGATGGTGCAACCGCCGAAGCCGCCGCCCATGATACGTGAACCGGTTACACCGGCCTCCTTGGCAATCTCATTCAGATAATCGAGTTCCTCACAGCTTACCTCATACTCCTTGCTCAGGCCATAGTGAGTCTCGTACATCATCTTGCCCACCATTTCATAGTCGTCAATCTTGAGAGCCTCGCATACGGCAAGCACGCGCTCTACCTCGCCGATGACATAACGTGCACGCTTGTATTCGTCACCCGTAATCTCACCCTTGACTTCCTCCAGCATCTCCATGTTTGCGTCACGCAGTGACTTCACTTCAGGATGAAGCTTGCCGATGATTTCAGCCACGTGCTCACATTGCAGTCTTCTCTCGTTGTAGGGGCTTCCTGCCAGAGTGTGCTTCACGCAACTGTTGACCAATACAAGCTGGTAACCCTTAGGATTCCATGGGAAATATTCATATTCGCCGCTGCGACAATCCAGACGGAGCAGAGAACCCTTCTTACCTAAGCATGAGATAGCCTGGTCCATGATGCCGCACATCACACCAATGTATTTGTGCTCGGTGCGCTGACCCACACGAGCCAACTCCATACGGTCAATCTTGTTCTCACCCCAGATGTCATTCAGTGCAAAAGCAAATGTGCTCTCCAAAGCAGCACTTGAACTCATGCCTGCACCCAGAGGTACGTCACCAGCAAAAGCTGTATTGAAACCTTCAACAGGTACACCAAGTGCCATCATCTCACGACAAACTCCATAGATGTAGCGAGCCCATGATGCCTTGGGACCCTGCTCATCATCCAGAAGGAATTCTGTGTAGTCCTTCAAATCGATAGAGTATGCACGAACCTTGCGTGTGCCATTGGGCTTAATCTCTGCAATAATTCCCTGCTCAACAGCACCGGGGAATACATAACCATTGTTGTAATCGGTATGTTCGCCAATCAGGTTGATTCTACCTGGAGAGGCGTAAACTGAACCTGTGGTGCCG
>JBJFDX010000341.1:0-5613 GCA_051890235.1 Bacteroidaceae bacterium
GGAAGGGGCAGGGATGACATTTTGAGCAAAATAATACAAGGGAAGAGTATGTTTTTGCAAAATGAGTGTTCACCTTCTCTTGAAAATCACTATATTTGCAATGGAATAAGAAGTACATCCTTACTGACACAAGATTTAGGTATAACAAAAACGGCAAATACAACAAAATGAACACAAACAATTCTTCTGCTCAGAAGATGACCAACTACAGATGGGTCATCTGCACGATGCTCTTCCTGGCCACCACCATCAATTACATGGACCGCCAGGTGCTATCCCTCACTTGGAAGGACTTCATCGCTCCGGAGTTTCATTGGACAGACAGCACTTATGGTGACGTGGCTGCCATCTTCTCGCTGGTATATGCTGTGGCAAACCTGCTGAGTGGAAGGTTTATGGACTGGATAGGCACCCGCAAGGGCTATCTGTGGGCCATAGGCATATGGTCCCTGGGAGCCTGTCTACATGCCGTTTGCGGTATGGCCACGATAGGATGGCTCGATCTGGGCGGTCGCGAAGATTTGTTCTCAGCCACAGGTGCTCTGGCTGTGAGTATTGCCAGCGTGAGTGCCTGGTTCTTTATTGTGGCACGCATCATCCTGGCTGTGGGCGAGAGCGGCAATTTCCCTGCTGCCATCAAGGTTACAGCCGAATACTTTCCTCCCAAGGATCGAGCCTTCAGTACGAGTATCTTCAACAGTGGTTCCACGATAGGAGCACTCATAGCTCCGCTGAGCATCCCCCTGCTGGCACGCTGGTTCCGTGATATGGGCATCGGAGGCGGATGGGAGATGGCCTTCATCATCATCGGTGGACTGGGCTTCGTGTGGCTGGGTCTATGGTTGTGGATATACAAGCGTCCTGAAAAGTGCAAACACGTCAACAAGGCTGAGTTGGACTATATCAGACAAGGTGTGGAGGAAACGGCCGGAAACGAGCCGGAAGAGGATGATAATCAGCAGCAGGAGAAGGGCATTCCCTTGAGCAGATTCCTTTGTCTACCTCAGGCATGGGCCATTTTCCTGGCCAAGATGGTGACAGACGGCGTGTGGTGGTTCTTCCTGTTCTGGACTCCCGCTTATATCAGCGATGTGTACCACCTCAAGTCCGACAATCCCGTGGCCATGATGCTCATCTTTGTGCTCTATGCCATCACCATGCTGTCCCTGTATGGCGGCAAGCTCCCCACCATTATTATGCAAAGGACAGGGCTGAATGCCTATGACGCACGACTCAAGGCCATGTTTGCATTCACTCTGCTGCCCCTGCTCACCCTGTTTGCCCAGCCGCTCGGAACCATCAGTTATTGGTTCCCCGTCATTCTGATAGGCCTGGCAGGAGCCTCTCATCAGGCATGGTCAGCCAATCTGTTCTCTGTGGCAAGCGACCTGTTCCCGCGCAAGGCCGTGGGCACAATGACAGGCATCAACGGAATGGCAGGCGGCATCAGTTCGTATACCATCAACAAGGTAAGCGGACATCTCTTTGATTATGCTGCCGAGACCAATATGACCTTCATGGGGTTTGAGGGAAAGCCTGCCGGCTACTTCATCATCTTCATCTATTGTGCCGTAGCCTATCTGGCCGGATGGTGCATACTCAAGGTGTTGGTACCCAGATACCTGCCTGTCAAGGCATGACTCGCACAGCATCACACATTATGCAATTAAAGTCTATCTATAAATGATTATAGGAATATGATGGAAAAAACATGGCGGTGGTTTGGCCGTCAAGACAAGATTACGCTGGACATGCTGCGCCAGATAGGCGTAGAAGGAATCGTGACAGCCCTGCACGACGTCCCCAACGGCGAGGTATGGACCCGGGAACAGGTGCGCGACATGCGCCAATATATTGAGAAGCACGGACTCAGATGGAGTGTAGTGGAGAGTCTGCCCGTGTGTGAAAGCATCAAATACGGAGGCAAGGACCGCGATGAACTCATCGACAAATACATCCAGAGCCTGGAGCATCTGGGGCAAGAGGACGTGCACACCATCTGCTACAACTTCATGCCCGTGCTCGACTGGGCACGTACAGACCTGGAGCATCCCAATGGGGACGGCACCTCAAGTCTGTACTTCAGCCAGGCTGAGTTTGCCTATTTTGACTGCAAGCTGCTAAAAAGGGCTGGAGCAGAACAGGATTATTCGGCAGAAACTCTGGAGGAGATTGACAGAAAGAGCCATCAACTTTCTGCCAAAGACGAACAGAGGTTGGTGGAGAACATCATCGTGAAGACACAAGGCTTCGTCAACGGAAACATTTCTGAGGACGACGAGCATCCTATCGAACTTTTCCGTTCCCTGCTCGCGCTCTATGACGGCATAGACAAGCAACAGCTGAGGGAGAACATGAAGTACTTTCTGGAAGCCATCATGCCCGTGTGCAACAAGTGGGACATGAACATGTGCGTGCATCCCGACGATCCACCCCTGCAGATTCTGGGGCTACCCCGCATCGTTTCCTGTGACCAGGATATCGAATGGTTACTCAACGCCGTGCCCGATACTCATAACGGACTCACATTCTGTGCCGGTTCGCTCAGCGCAGGTATTCACAACGATGTGCCCCAGCTGGCCAGGAAATATGCCCATCGTACCCACTTCGTGCATCTTCGCAGCACAAACGTCCTGCCGGGAGGCGACTTCAAGGAAGCCAGTCATCTGGGCGGCAGAGCACACATCATAGAACTGGTGCGCATATTCCAACAGATCAAGCCAGGTCTGCCCATGCGCGTAGATCACGCTCCGCTCATGCTGGGCGACGAAAAGATGGGATACAACGCCGGATACAGTTTCCACGGACGCATGCTGGCCTTGGGACAGATAGAGGGCGTCATGGCCACGGTTGATGATGAAATGAGCCATAAGTAAAACCGACAGCTCGTCACAACCTGTGGCTTGGCTAAACATAAGAGATACAAAATACATAACAAAGAGGAGGAGACAAACATGTCATTATTTGATGTCAAAGACCAAGTAGTGGTCATCACGGGAGGAACAGGGGTTCTGGGACGTGAAATAGGAACTTATCTGGCACGCCAGGGAGCACGTGTGGTGCTGCTGGGCCGACGTCAGGATGTGGGAGAATCCCTGGCAGAAGCCATCCGAACTGATGGAGGCGACGCCGCTTTCTATGCATGTGACGTAACAGACATGGAAATGGTAACCCACGTGCGCAACCTGATTGTAGACAAATATGGACGTGTGGACGCCCTGCTGAATGCCGCAGGAGGCAACATGCCAGGAGCCACCATCGCCCCAGGAAAGACACTTTTCGACGTCAAAGTGGAGGAGTTTGAGCGTGTTCTGAACGTCAACCTCACAGGGACACTCATCCCCACACAGGCCTTTCTGAAGCCCATGGCCGAGGCAGGACACGGAAGTATCGTTAACTTCAGCAGCATGGCAGCCTTCCGACCGCTCACACGCGTGATGGGATACGCAGCAGCCAAGGCTGGCATCAGCAATCTCACGGCCTTCCTGGCCAACGAGGTTGCCTCTAAGTTCAACCCCTCGATACGCGTCAATGCCATAGCACCGGGATTCTTCCTTACCGACCAGAACCGCGCCCTGCTCACCAATCCTGATGGATCACTCACCGAGAGAGGACAGGATGTCATCCGGCAGACACCCTTCAAGCGCTTCGGACGACCAGAAGAGCTCTGCGGCACCATCCAATACCTCATCAGCCAGGCATCCAGTTTCGTCACAGGTACCGTAGCCGTGGTGGATGGCGGGTTCAACATCTTCGCCATCTGATGATGCTCGACCACAACACCCAAGGAACCCTCTACCCAAGAGAGAGTGAACAACAGACCTCGCATATATAATAAATAATGTATAAGATGACCACGAATATAAAATCCTTCATGGACAAGGATTTCCTGCTGGACACACACACAGCCCAAGTGCTCTATCATGAGGAAGCCGCCCCATTGCCCATCATCGACTTCCATTGCCACCTTTCCCCCCGTGAGATAGCCGAGGACCACAGGTTCCGCAGCATCACGGAACTATGGTTGGGTGGCGATCATTACAAATGGCGTGCCCTGCGTGCCAACGGCGTGGACGAGTGCTACATCACAGGAGACGCATCCGACTGGGAAAAGTTTCAGAAATGGGCCCAAACCATGCCCTACTGCATGCGCAATCCACTCTATCATTGGACACATCTCGAACTGCGTACAGCTTTCGGCATACACGACATTCTGAAGGACGAGACAGCACGGGAAATCTACAATCGCTGCAACGAGATGCTCGCCCAGCCCGAATACTCAGCCCGGGGCTTGATGAGAAGATACCGCGTGGAGGCTGTATGCACCACGGACGATCCCGCTGACTCACTTCAGTATCACAAGAGCATACGCGAGAGCGGATTCGAGATAAAGGTTCTGCCCACTTGGAGGCCCGACAAAGCTCTGGCCATAGATAAGCCTCAGGAATACCAAACATATATCCAGCGGCTTCAGGAGGCTGCTGATACCACGATAGACAGTTACGCAACCCTGGTGGATGCCCTGCAAAAGAGGCACGACTTCTTCCAACAACAAGGATGTCGGCTCTCCGACCATGGTATCAGCCGCTTCCCCTGGAGTCCTTGCAGCCAGGCTCAGGCAGACGCTATTTTGAAAAAGACACTCCAAGGCCAGCAGGTAAACGAAAACGAATGCGAACAGTTCTCCACCACCCTGCTGCTTGAACTTGCCAGGATGGATGCGCGAAGCGGTTGGACGCAACAGTTCCATTACGGTCCTATGCGCAACTGCAACACACGCATGTTCCGTCAGTTGGGACCAGATGCAGGTTATGACAGCATAGGCACACAGGACACCTCTGCCACCATGGCACGATTCCTGGATGCCTTGGACAGCGAAAAGATGCTTGCACAAACAATTCTATACTGCATCAATCCCTCCGACAATGAGATGCTCGCCACCATGATAGGCAATTTCCAGCAAGGCCCTCAGGCAGGAAAGATTCAGTTTGGAAGCGGATGGTGGTTCAATGACCAACTCGACGGCATGGAGCGCCAGATGAATGCCCTCTCCCAGCAAGGTCTGCTCAGCCGGTTTGTGGGCATGCTTACCGACAGCCGTTCGTTCCTCTCCTATCCTCGACACGAGTACTTCCGCCGTTGCCTCTGCCGCATGATAGGACGAGACGTAGAGATGGGCCTGTTGCCTGCCAGTGAAATGCCTTTCATCCGCCAGATGGTGAGGGATATCTCCTACTACAACGCCAAACGATACTTCCACTTCTGAACGAGGAGGAAGTACCCTTTGGCGGGTCCAATTGTCTGTTTGGAGTCAAAACTCGGAAAAATGTAATCTATATACTTTTTATTCCAAATTGTAACAACCGAACCATCCTGTATTCTAAAATACTTGCCAAATCGTTTAACCCGAATCAGTCATTAGCGTTATGATGATTCCAACTTTTATTTTTGAACAAATGTTTTTTCGTTTTGATGGAGCAATAGCGGTCCATTGTAACTGAAAATGGGAAGACAGATGACAGAAAGGATGTTGGTAAACGCATAACAGTCTAATGAGCGATTCGGGTTCAAAGGTCATATAGAGAAGGACGGCAGCAGGTAATCAACGCAATC
>JBJFDX010000342.1:0-1583 GCA_051890235.1 Bacteroidaceae bacterium
ATACGGAAGGTTGGACCAAGCTCCAACTCTGAGCTTTTTACATAAATTCGTCCGTGATGATACTCTTCCACAATACGTTTTGCCAAGGAAAGCCCCAGCCCCCATCCGCGCTTCTTTGTGGTAAACCCAGGTGTAAAGACTGTTCGAAACATATTTCTGGGAATCCCCTTGCCTGTGTCTGCAACTTCCACTACAGCAAGATTATCCTCACAAAAAGCAGTGAGAACAATACTTCCCTCGCCCTCCATGGCATCAATAGCATTCTTGCAGAGATTTTCCACCACCCACTCAAAGAGGGAGGAACACATAGGAACAATGATAGGTTGCTGAGGGAGTACACAGGAAACGCGCACCCGGTTGCTGGCACGACGGCTGATGTATTGTGTCACATTGTCAAGCACCAGATCAAGACTCTCCAGATGAAGTTCAGGAAGGGAGCCTATCTTGCTGAATCGCTCTGCTATACGCTGCAGACGCTCCACGTCCTTACCCATCTCGGGCAACAGTTCATCATCAGGGTACGTCTCTCTCAACACTTCCTGCCATGCCATCAAACTGCTGATAGGCGTGCCCAACTGATGTGCCGTCTCCTTGCTCAATCCCACCCACACCTTGTTTTGCTCGGCACGTTTGCTACTAAGTAAAGCGAATATGGCAACGACCACAAATACAAAGACAAGACCGAGCTGCACATAAGGCCACCAGGCCAAGCGACGCAAGAGCAAACTGTCAGCATAACAAATCTCCATGTAATCAGACGAAGACAGATACACACGTATCACCCTGCCTGCATCAGTCATAGAACGAGCCCTCCGCCTTACCTCTTGCATCTGTGCATCATGCTCTCCCTCCCTCAAAGGGATATTCCTATAGTCCTGCACCTCTCCTTCCCGATCAAGCACCACCACAGGAATTGTACTGTTGCTGTTGAGTACGGTAAGCACAAGGGTCAGGTCGGTATACTCATCAGCACTATTGAGCGAGCGCATGGCTTCAGCCCATATTTCCATTTTGCGCTGCTCCTCACGTTTGAGGTCGCGCACCAGGAAATGGGAGATGACCAGCGAACCCACGCTCATCACAACGGCCATAATCACAAGCAGGATCTTCACCTGCCTCATTCTATCAATCCATTGCATAGTTATATAATAACGTTCAGGAAACAACATTTATTGCAGAAAGACAACAATTTGGTACCCACAGAAAGCAAAATAAGTAGTACCTTTGCCCTATGAAAAAATTTATTCTCTGCCTGAGTATCACGTTCTGTATGTCGTGTAACCACAAAAGCGAACTACCCAAACCAGAACAGAAGTCGGAACGAACAGTCATCGTATACGCAGTGGCTGAGAACAGTCTGGCCTACAACGCGGTGGAAGACTCGATAGAAATGGCCAAAGCCGTGAAGGATATTCCAAGCAACTGCAACCTCGTATTATACATCGACCGCAACAAACTACCCACCATCTCTGTCATGAACTCAAAGAATGGTGTAAAACTATGGAGAAGATACACGCGCGAACTGAACAGCGCCGCCTCTCTGACTATGTTACGTACGCTGACAGAAGTGGTAAAAGGATTCC
>JBJFDX010000343.1:0-1574 GCA_051890235.1 Bacteroidaceae bacterium
GTCTTCAGTAAGGGCTGCAGATACTATATGAACGTGTGGAGCAATCTGCAGACGCCTCCCGTAACCACCCTTTGTGATGCAAACGGCAAGACGCTCATCACTCTGGAGGATAACGGTGAACTGAGAAACAAGTTGGCTAACCTCAATCTGGGAGAGCGCCGCATCATCTCATTCACCACCAAGGACGGCGTGCAGCTGAATGGCTTGATGGTGCTGCCTCCCAACTTCAATGAGAGTCAGAAATACCCTGTTATCATGTTCCAGTACAGCGGTCCTGGCAGCCAGCAGGTGCTGGATAGCTGGAATGCAGGCAATATGGGCGGCATGCTCTATGAGCAATACCTGGGTCAGCAGGGATTCATCAGTCTGATTGTGGATGGACGAGGGACTGGAGGCCGAGGCCGTGACTTTGAGCAATGTACCTATCTGAAGCTGGGACAACTGGAGAGCCATGACCAGGTGGAGGCTGCTCTCTATGCTGCTTCATTGCCCTACGTGGATGCTGCACGTATCGGCATCTGGGGCTGGAGCTATGGCGGATTCTGCACCTTGATGAGCATGAGTGAGGGACGTCCGGTCTTTGCCGCAGGTGTGGCTGTGGCAGCACCCACCGATTGGCGCTATTATGATAGTGTATATACAGAACGGTTCATGCGCACACCCAACGAGAACGGAGCTGGATATGATGTGTCACCCATCACGAGAGCATCTCAGTTGAATGGTCATCTGCTGCTGGTGCATGGACTGGCTGATGACAACGTGCACTTCCGCAATGCCGCTGAATATACAGAGGCTCTGGTGCAGGCTGATAAGGATTTCCGTGAACTGAGCTACACCAATCGCAATCACAGTATCTATGGAGGAAACACTCGTGCTCACCTCTTCCGTCAGATTACGAACCACTTCAAACAATACATGCAGTAATGAAAACAACAACAATCTTTATGGGCCTGATGCTGGCAGGATTGACATCCATGGCACAGAGTTCCAACTCATCAGATGTCAGAGTGGTCAGTTATGCCGGTCAACCTGTTTCGATGTGCGAAAATACGGTCCAGGTGCAGTTCGTGAGTGCCTTACAGGGTGCCATGCAGGGTAACCGGCAGGAGAGTTTCCAGGGCATGGAGGTCTATGGAGACCTGGTGCTGAGTGCCCAGAACCGTGGCTGGATGACTATCTATAATTATAACGGCAAACAACTCAAGAGGATTGTGGAGCCGTTCAAGATGGATTGCTTCGATGAGATCAATCACAGCAATGTGATGACTTTTTCCTCTTATCGCTATGATGCGTCTGACCCCTTGCCCTTGTTGTATGTAAGCCAGTGTGCACGTCAGCCATGGCAGGGCAAGAAGGATGTGCTTTTTGTGGAGCGCATAGCACCCGATATGAAGTCCACAAAGACGGTGCAAACAATCTGTTTTCAAGATGACAACCATCTCTTTGGTTATGCCTTACAATGGGTTATCGACCGCGAGAATGACATGCTTTATGGCTATGGGAATACCATCAACAATGAGGATGCAGCCAACAAGCATCGCATCGTCAAGTTTCGTTTGCCAAAGATAGATGAG
>JBJFDX010000344.1:0-1574 GCA_051890235.1 Bacteroidaceae bacterium
CGGGACAAGGCGAATATCTGGCGGCCAGCCTCCATGATAATACCATGGAAAGAAGCAAGCAAACCAAACAATCCAAGACATACAAGCATGTGAACCCAACCGCTGTCATTACCCACAATCATCATCATAGCCTTGGGGAGCGGGTCATTCAGATTTGACAGTTCGCGCCAGTCACCGGCTCCACCTGCAAAGAACATAACACCGCCAGCAAGCAATACGAGAGTGAGAATACCGCTGATGAATCCTTTCTTCACCGTAACCTGTGGGTTTTTGGCTTCCTCGGCACTCATCGAGGCACCCTCGATGGCAAGGAAGAACCAGATGGCAAACGGTATTGACGCACATATTCCCTCGATAGTTGAGAGTGAGCATGGCATTGATACCCAGAGCATAGAACTTCTTGGGGTTGTTGGAGAACTTGTATGTTCGGTCGCTGGGAGTTCCTGTAGCGCTGTTCACACTATAGTCGCTTCGGCTCTGCTCATATCCACCAGTACATATCTTCTGATTGTTGGTGATATTGGTCAGCATCAGGTTGACACTGAGAGGGCGCTTGGCTACCTTGAACTGATGACCGATGCTGGCATCCAGCATGAATCCACCCTTACCCTTCGCCTGACTGGGAACATTGATTACATCCACTCCATTCACGTTGTTGATATAACCGGCCTTTGACAGGGTCTCATAATAACGCATGCATGGACTGTAGGAGAGATAGATTCGGTCATAATAGTTGCCCGTCAGATCCAGATACCAGCCTCTGATACGATAACTGAGTCCCAGGGAGATGGCTGCAAGAGGAGTACCGCTCTCACGCATGTCCTTATTATAGCAGATATCCGTTTGAGTAGTTCCCTTGGTTGAAAGCATATAATCTGCCCGAGAATTGCTGGTGTACTTTGCTTCAGCCATGGTTCCTGTCACATTGATGTCGAAGTTGCTGGTGACCTTGAATGTAACACCCAGTTCAGCACCATAATAATCCTTCTCAAGGCCAGTCAGGCTCACGTATGTGAAGCTGTTCACATCATCGAAATAGAAATTCTGCCAATCGGTGCCATCATAGGTGTGGGTATAGTAACCTGTCAGATTCAGGCGAGCCCAACTGCAGTTCAAGGCATATCCCAGTTCAGCACTGAAAATCTTCTCTTTCTTGAGATTGGGCACGAAGTTATTGTTCATCTCGGGACTCTCAAAGGCTACGCTGGCACGAGGAGCACGGGCCTCGTATCCAACACCCATGCTGAGGGAGTTGCCCTTACCCAGATTGAGGGTACTACCCACCTTGAAACCTCCATCCACGAAATGAGCCTTACCGCTCTTGCCATAAGAGGCATTCTTTGCCCATCCATCGGCAGGATCATAGAATCCGTTCAGCATATGGCCGTTACGCCACATCTGGCTGGCTCCCACCTTTGCAGAGATATAGTTATGGCTGATACCCTTGTCCCTTACGAATGCTGTCCACAACTTTGCATTCTGACTGATGAGATCATAATTATAGCGCATCTTGTCGCCCACTCTCACCACACCATTGGGATTGTTGAGGTCATACTGAATCTCACGGGCGTTAT
>JBJFDX010000345.1:0-1573 GCA_051890235.1 Bacteroidaceae bacterium
AAGATGACAAGTTATGGAAGAATATATCGTTTCTGCCCGAAAATACAGACCACTTACCTTTGACTCTGTAGTGGGACAACAGGCGCTCACCATTACGCTCAAGAATGCCATTTCGTCGGGCAAGCTTGCCCATGCCTATCTCTTCTGCGGACCACGAGGTGTGGGCAAAACCACTTGTGCACGTATCTTTGCCAAATCTATCAACTGCACCTCGCCTCTGTCTAACGGAGATGCTTGTGGTCAATGCGAGAGTTGTAAGGCCTTTGACGAACAACGCTCCATGTGTATTCAGGAACTGGATGCTGCCAGCAATAATACCGTGGATGACATTCGCGAACTTTGCAAGCAGGTCATGATTCCCCCTCAGGGAGGCAAATACAAGGTATTTATCATCGATGAGGTGCATATGCTCACGCCTGCGGCATTCAACGCTTTTCTGAAAACACTCGAGGAACCACCTTCGTATGTCATTTTCATCCTGGCCACTACAGAGAAGCATCGCATTCTTCCCACCATTCTGAGCCGTTGTCAAGTGTATGACTTCCAAAGAATAACCAATTCTGATATTATTGCACACCTGCAGAAAGTGGCTGAAAAGGAGGGTTATCATGCAGACATCGAAGCCCTGAATCTGATTGCCAACAAGGCAGATGGAGGCATGCGTGATGCCTTGTCCATCTTTGATCAGATGGTAAGTTTTACTGAAGGTAATTTATCGTATCAGAATGTAAGTCAAAGCCTTAATGTACTTAATGTCGATTATTACTTTCGTTTGGTTCAGCATTTTGTGGCATGTAAGATTCCTCCTTGCCTGCTCTTACTCAACGAGATACTACAGAAAGGTTACGAAGGGGGCAACTTTATCTCCGGATTGGCTACACATCTGCGCAATCTCCTTGTTGCCCGTGATACATCCACGCTTGCTTTGCTGGAGATGAGCGAGCAGATGAAGCAGAAATACAAGGAGCAGGCCGAGTCATGCAAACCTCGTTTTCTGTATAGATCTATCAAGTTATGTAATGATTGTGCCATGGCTTACAAGACGAGCAACAACAAACGCTTGCAGCTTGAGATTTGTTTGATACAGGTTGCGCAACTGAATGAAGAAGATTCTCCCGAGGCGGGGCGTCGCCCTGCCAAGACTTTAAAACCCATATTTGCAGCGCTCATGGCCAAGGGTCAGGGCGCTTCTATACAGACTCACGCCAAGCCTGTATCCAACGAGAACTCATCTGCTGACGTTCGTACAGCCCCTGTTGCACAGCCTTCCGAACATAAGACTACTCCCGTAGGGGGGACAGCCCTCAATATTATGAGCCATTTCGGTTCGTCATCCGAACCAACAACCAGTTCCACAAGGTCGGCCTTGAGGCGTGTGTCATTCAGAAATACGCATTCCAAAAGCAATTCTGATACAGGATCCCAGTATAATGTTTCTTCTCAGAAACAATTGGAGCCCCTGGAATTAGATAAACTGCGTGTGGCATGGCAGAAATATGTAAGTCAGATGCCTGATGACAAGGTGGCCATGAAGCAGCGAATGAAGTCCATGCAGCCCATGGTTGTAGATCAG
>JBJFDX010000346.1:0-1569 GCA_051890235.1 Bacteroidaceae bacterium
TGCAGAACTAATCCGTAAAATCAACGAGACGGAAGATAGCATCATCCGCAACGAGATTTTACCCATTATCGGCAAGGACATCAAACCAACATTAAGTCAAATCAAGCGCGACTTGGTGCTCGTGGTGGAGTATCACCCTGGTGAGCCCATCAGCGTAGCCCTATCGCGCAAGATGAAAATCAATCAGATTACCGATGCCAAGACCATCACCCCAACAACGAGAAAGGTAGAGGAGCCTATTGCCAAATACAAAACAATTGTGGTTCCACAGCCAAAGGCTGAGACATCTACAAAGCAGGTAAAGAATGCCTCGAAAGGTCTGCGAGTAAGTTTCCCCGATGGTACTTGGTACTATTGTATGCCAAAGCAAAGCTATAGATACTTATAAGGAGGTGCTATGCCGCACAGGCTTACAACGAGCCCATAGCCTCGGCCTAACGCATGCTGGTGATAATTTGGTTGGCAAAGAGCAACGACAATCAGACAAGAATCCAATGATGTGGCAGCACAAGGTTGGCGATTGGTACATCTCGTCAATCTGAGTAATGAACGAATCGTATGAAGGCCAAAACAGCATGTCGCTCACACCTGGGGAGTTAACTCTTCACAGCTGAACAGTTAACTGCTCACGGCTGAAGAGTTAACTGCTCACGGCTGAACAGTTAACTCCTCACGGCTGGGGAGTTAACTCTTCAGGAATAACGATTTCTTCGGGTGAACCCATCCATCCCTCTATACTCATGCTACCTCGCTACGATGAGAATGACATCAGCTCAGTATAAAAAGTCCTTCACCCTTCACCTTCACCACCTACTACACTCAATTACAAGCAATTAAGCAGTAAAGGAAGGTTTATTCATCCTTCACCCATCCTACACATTATAACGTGTTGTGATTCAATATAATAAAGAAAAATAATGAAGGGTGAAGGATTATTTTGATTGGGGCTCAAAAAAGTTGGAACTCAGAAGAGGTCATCCAGTGTCACCTGGCTATGTATCAAGTCTGCCTGGGCGTTGGGCTTGATACCATTGGAAGTGACGAAGGTGAGATGCAGTGCTTTCTGAGCAGCTGTAGCCTGCCGAAAGAGCTCACGCCGTTCCATCTGGCTATATTGATGAGCTTGCAGCCTAATGCCGTTTTAATCTTCGCAATGGTCTGCATGGTGAAGTTGTGTCTGCTCAAACTCTGCTTTCTGAACTTCTGGCACGGCTGCAAGGCACTGTCTGAACAAGGCATTCTGTATCATCATAGTGGACTTTACGAATTGTCTCCATGTTTATATTTGGTTCCTCCACAGAGGTTCGTCCAGCCAGTTGCCTGATGGGAAGCCTAATGCACAAAGGTCAACCTCGGGGTATTCGGTGAAGAGAGACTGCATCTTGGAGAGCATGTCATTTGATGGTGAAATGACATTAAGGAGGTATTTGATTACACAAAGATCAAAATAGGTTCGCATGGGGTCTGTCGGCAGGGTTATCCAACGACCAGCAGGGCTGCTTGGCACAGCAGGCGGCATGGCATTCCGTTTGTTCCATACCCTTGCGTGATGGCCACATGCGTTGCGAG
>JBJFDX010000347.1:0-5509 GCA_051890235.1 Bacteroidaceae bacterium
TAACTGCAAATTTACAAAAAATTTCAAAAGTTGCAACTGACATTTTCTCGAAAATCAAACCTTGTGAGGTGAAATAAGGAAAGGAGCAACAAGCACATACCGACAAATTGACGTACCTTTGTATCGCATCCGCCTTTATCTCTCCCTGAGCGAGTCTGACCTATGGATACGGAGCAAGAGCGGAGGATGAACAGAAAATGAGCGAAACAGGATTCGCTCCACAAAAGAGGCATAAGTCTGCCATAAATCATGAAACCCAGAAAATCGAAAGAAAGATGACGGAATACGACAAAATGCTGCGAGGAGAGGTCTACAACGGAGCAGAACCCGCCCTGAAGGAGATGCTGAATAAATGCAAGGACCTATGCCGAGCATATAACAACATACAACCTACCCTGATAAAGGAAAGAAACAGAAAGCTGCAGGAGATGCTGGGATCGTGTGATGAGGATACCTTTATCAACCAACCTTTCCTTTGCGATTACGGCAAACATATACGGGTGGGACGCCATTTCTTTGCCAACTTCAACCTTGTGATATTGGACGAAGCGCCTGTCACTATCGGCGACAACTGTTTTGTGGGTCCCAATGTGAGCATCTACACGCCATGCCACAGCATCTTCCCCGAAGAGAGAAACACCATGCGCCAATGGGCCGAGCCTGTCACGATAGGCAACAACGTGTGGATAGGTGGCAGCGTGACCATACTGCCTGGCGTGACCATAGGAGATAACGTGACCATAGGGGCAGGAAGCGTGGTGGTGAAGGACATCCCTTCTGACTGCGTGGCCGTTGGCAATCCTGCCAGAGTGGTGAAACACATCTCAAATGGAGGAGAATAACAAACAGAATATGCAGGAAAACATTTAAGTATTTGCCTCTTAATACTTATCTTTGCAACGAGAACAAGAACAGGATATGGCTGATTGGAAAAGTGCGCTGGCCGCTCTCAGACCCAATGGGGAGGACCTGCAGGAGGAGAAAAGCGAGAAGGTGAAGAAGAAACGCGTGGGTGTGGTCTACTCCACCAATCCCAACTTTGATTATCAGGAAGATGAGGAGCAGGAAACTCCTACCCTACCCAAGAACCAGCAAAAGCTAAGGCTGAGCATGGAGCGAGCAGGACGTGGCGGGAAGACAGTCACCCTGATCAAAGGATTTGTGGGAACAGAGACCGATCAGGAAGCCTTATGCCGACTTATCAAACAAAAATGTGGCGTGGGTGGAGCCGTGAGCCGACCCAGCAGCAAGAGCCGGCAGATGTCCTCTGATGGTCAAAACGGTCCCAAGGAGAACAATAACAGAGGTGGCGAGATTGTCATTCAAGGTGACCTTCGTGCCAAACTGGTGGAATTGCTCATCAAGGAGGGATACACTCAAACGAAATAGTCAGTCAAATATTATCTAACAAATACGATTATAAAATAATGGCAAGATCCATTTTAATCAAGGATACAACCGTGAGCGAGCGTGCTCAAATCGTTCGCGAGGCACTCGGAGCCGATAGTGACTGCGAAGGGATTGACCTGGCAGACATGTATGACGACTACATCTACGGGCTGAAGGAACTGGCGGACATCAATCGCGAGTTCAGCGAAAAGCATGCAGGCACGTTCGTGGCTTCCGCTGAATGCCCTCCCACGTGGAACGAAGACTGACCACATGAAAGGGACAAACAGAGAGATTTCCATCCTGCTGCCGGCTTACAACAACGTATGCCTGCCACTCGTGGAGGAGTTGCAGCGTCA
Source organism: Bacteroidaceae bacterium (assembly GCA_051890235.1). Taxonomy (GTDB): domain Bacteria; phylum Bacteroidota; class Bacteroidia; order Bacteroidales; family Bacteroidaceae; genus Physcousia. The sequence goes on from JBJFDX010000347.1 coordinate 1,749, forward strand.
GGCTTCGCTCCTGCCTGGGTTGCATTACGAGATTCTTGTGGCCGACGATGGCTCCACCCATCAGGAGACAATCAGCCAGAATCGGCTCATCAATCGTTTGCCAGGATGCAGATATATAGAAAGGAAGCAGAACACAGGACGTTCGGCCATACGCAACTTCCTGGCCAGAGAAGCACGATACGGGCGCATGCTCTTTGTGGACAGCGACCTGCATGTGTGCTCACCTTCGTTTCTCAAGGACTATCTGCAGGCTGAGGGAGACGTTGTCGTGGGCGGAATCCTGAAGGGAGGAGATGCCACACGGCTGGCCTCCAACCTAAGGTACAGATACGAAACAGACTATCAGCGCAAGCATGACTTCCATCACAGGAAACAGACTGGAGGAAAGGACTTCAGCGCAGCCAGTTTTCTGGCCACCAAGCAGGTGATGACCGCTTGCCCCTTCGACGAGAACTTCAAGGGCTACGGATACGAGGATGTGCTACTTGGCAAGAGTTTCGCCACCCATGGTTTCCATATCGTGCACATCAACAACCCGCTGCTGATGGATAAATACGAGGACAACGATACCTATCTGCTGAAGACTGAAGAGGCGTGCCGAACCCTTTACGTATTCAGAACGGAACTACGGGGATACTCCAAACTGATTCTCTGGCAGGAGAAACTCAGCAAGTGCCCGCTCCTGTATGCCGTTATATGCAAGGCTTACCCATGGATAGGTCCCCGCATAAGGAAATATCTGACAGGCAATCATCCTTCGGTAAGGCTCTTCAATGCCTACAAACTCCTCTATTACATTCATCTCACCCAAGAGCATGACATCAAGTGAATCCCGAACAAGGAAATGGCAAAGAACAACATAAGCATATTCCAACGACCCCTATGGGTATCCATCTTCGCACTCACAGCCGCCACGGTGTGGGGATGGGCCTATCCGCTCATCAAACTGGGATTTGAAGAGTTTCAGATAACGCCCGACCTGACAGGCAGCAAGATTCTGTTTGCAGGCATACGCTTCTGCATCTCTGGCCTCATCGTACTGGCAATAGCCTGCGCCTCAAGGAAGAGTTTTGCCCTCAGGAGGAAGAGTGACTGGTGGTTTGTACTCCTCTTCACACTCCTCAACACCACCCTGCATTACACCTGCTTCTACATCGGACTCTCTCATGCACCCGGAGCACGCTCGGCCATCATGAATTCCCTGAGCGTCTTCTCGGTGGTCATCCTGGCCTGTATCTTCTTCAAGAGCGACAGAATGAACATACGCAAACTGGCAGGATGCCTGGTGGGATTTGCCGGTATCATGATTCTGAATACGGGAGGAAAGGAAAGCGGAGCGCTCACCCTGATGGGAGACGGCATGATTATCCTCAATGCCCTGTGCGGAGCAGCCGCTTCCCTGCTGGCAAGAGGTCTGGGCATGCGCGTGAATGTGTTTGTGGGTACAGGATACAGTCTGGCAATCGGAGGGGCATTGCTGGTAATCATGGGACTGCTGGCAGGAGGCACCCTACCCCACATCACGCCTCCGGGTATCATATACCTCATTCTGCTGATAGGCATCAGCACCATCGGATTCACCCTTTACAACAAACTGCTCACCTGCAATCCTGTGGGCAAGGTGGCCATCTACAACTCCCTGATTCCCGTCATAGGAGCAGTCACCAGTTGTCTGTGCCTGGGTGAAACCTTCTACTGGAAATACGTCATCGCCGGCACGCTGGCTGCCGCAGGCATATTCATCATCAACTTTTCACCAAAAGCCTCTTGCCCACGTCGCGAATTTCCACTAACTTTATCGTCCGAACCGGAACCTGTTTCCGAAGAGAAGAGAAAAGCCTGAGGAGTTTAAGCCAAACACGGGAGGAGTTTAAGCCAAACGCGAAGCAAGTTTAGGCCAAACAGAAAACGAACAAAACAGAAACGGATATGAAGACCACCACTCTATTCATGATTGCAGGACTCATGCTGGCTGGCTGCAATACAGAAAAGACACAGACAGTCGAGACCAGCCAGGACACGACCAACGTGGTAACAGAGACCATCATGGCACGCAGGTCCATCCGCCATTATACCAGTCAGACCGTAAGCAGGGATACCCTGCAGAAACTGGCTGAATATGGCGTGAATGCTCCCAACGCCCGCAACATGCAGGAATGGGCCATACGCATCGTGGATGACCAAAAATATCTGCAGGAGGTAACCGAACTGATGAAGGCTGCCATGCCTGCATTCGTAGCCAACGACGACCCAAAGTTCCGCAACGGATTCCGCAACGCCACCGCAGTATATTTCATAGCAGCCCCCGATGACGGGCATGGAATGAACATGATCAATCTGGGCGCCCTCTGTCAGAACATCTGTCTGGCTGCCCAATCGATGGGACTGGGAAGTGTGGTCATGGGAGGCCCCATCATGTTCATGAACACAAGTGCTGAGGCAAAGTCCTATCTGGAACGTCTGAACCTGCCCGAAGGGTATCAGCTGCGCATCTGCGTGGGTGTAGGTTATCCTGACGAAGAACCCGAAGCAAAGCCCAGAGACCTGAGCAAGATAGAATTTGTGGAATGACAGCCAGGCAACAGTTACACGACCACAGAACACTTCAGAAATAAGAAGAACATGGAATACATGTCACAAGAGTGCTACGATAAACTCGTGGCTGAACTCAACGAACTGATAAATGTGGAGTTGCCCAAGGTAAAGAACGAAATATCAGAGGCAAGGGACAAGGGTGACCTGAGTGAGAACTTCGAATATCATGCAGCCAAACGCGCCCAGGGCAAACTCCTGGGACGAATACGTTTCAAGCAGAGAGTGCTCCAGTTTGCCCGAGTGATGGACACCTCTCATCTGGAAAGCGACGTGGTGGGACTCTTCCGAAAGGTGGAACTGACCAACCTGGGCACCAATGCCCACATGACCTACACCATAGTCAATCCCCACGAAGCCGATCTGAGAGAAGGGAAGATATCCATCAAATCCCCCATCGCAGAAGCACTTCTGGGCAAAAGGGCCGGACAGGAGGTGGAGGTGCACGTGCCTGCAGGCATCCTGAAACTCAGGATTGAGAACATCAGCATGTAACCTCTGGCTAATCCCGACCATACCGACAGATTATAACCATATCATAAACAGAAGAAAATGAAGAAATCCAGCACACGCCTGATTGCAGCAGCAATGGTCCTGATGGTTGCCGCCACAGGACTGACGACAAAGGCACAGGAGAAAAAGGAAGAATCAAAACTGCAAAAGGTGAGCATCGCCTTTGTGGAAGGCACACAATCCACAGGCAAGGAAGGCTCTGCCATGGTGGCCGACGGACACAAATGGACCAAGTGGTGCATAGATGCCCCGCAGGAGATGCCTTATCACGTAACCATAGATGCCGGCAAAGCTCTGGTCCCCAAAGCCTATGGTCTGGTTACAGCAGAGGATACCCACACCTATCCCACACGCAATCCCATAGCATGGAACGTGTACGGAAGCAACGACTGCAAGGAATGGACTCTGGTGGAGAAAGTGAAATACAACCGGGACATGCGTGATGAAAATGAGCAAACTTATCTCTTCCCCATCAAGGAAAGCAAGGCCTGGAGATATTACAAGTTTGAATTCACCAGGATGACCGAGGGCACACGCCTGCAACTCTCTGAAATAGGACTCTACCAATAGCCACAATCCATCCCTGCCAAGACCATTTCCGACAATCTCGGCATGAAGGATGACAATTTCGGCAAACAAAGAAAAAAAGCACATAT
>JBJFDX010000348.1:0-1561 GCA_051890235.1 Bacteroidaceae bacterium
AGATTATCAAATTGGGGCTGGACGGACAAGTACAGATTATTCGCAAATAACTTGTGGTCAATTATCTCGTGATAGATGAACTCAGCCCCTTGACAGCACAAACACAATACAGAAAAGATGGATAAGGTGAAAAAGAATATAAAGGTTCGAAATGCCACGGCTTGGGCACTCAGGTGGCGCAGACGACATGTGAGTGACAACCAATTTCTTTTGTTTATCAGTCTGTTTGTGGGTATTTTTACAGCCTGTGCAGGACTGTTTCTGAAGTGGCTCATCGGACAGATAGAGGGAATCTTGACCCACGAGTTTGTGATGACGGGAGCCAACTGGCTCTATCTTGTGTATCCTGTGGTGGGAATTTGGCTTACAATGCTTTTTGTGCGTTATGTCGTTCGTGACGACATCAGCCATGGAGTGACCAAAATCCTCTTTGCTATTGCCCGAAAGCAGAGTCTTATACGTTCACACAATACCTGGACCTCTGTGGTGGCCAGTGCTATTACCATCGGCTTTGGAGGCTCTGTCGGTGCTGAGGCTCCTATCGTGCTCACAGGAAGTGCTATCGGTAGCACCTTTGGCCGGGTTTTTCGTCTGTCGGCCAGGCAGATGATGTTGCTTGTGGGATGTGGTGCGGCAGGTGCTGTGGCAGGTATCTTCAAGGCACCCATAGCAGGTCTTGTCTTTGTGCTTGAGGTTCTGATGATAGATCTTACGATGACCAGCCTGTTGCCCCTACTTGTGAGTAGTGTTACTGCGGCAGCTCTCACTTTTGCCGTATCAGGTTCGAGTCCTATATTTGAGTTTCATCTGCAGGATACCTTTGCGGTAAGTCGTGTTCCTGCATATCTGCTTTTGGGTGTGACGTGCGGTCTTGTATCTCTTTATTTTACCCGCATGATGAATGCCTTGGAGGGCGTGTTCCGTCGCTTGCACGGCTCTTATAGCCGGTTGGCATTGGGAGGTGTGATGCTGAGCACACTCATCTATTTGTTCCCATCACTCTATGGAGAAGGGTATGACTTGATTACACTCTTGCTCAACGGTACTGGACAAAGTGACTGGGATGTGGCAATGAATCGTTCTTTTTTCTATGGTAGCGAACATTTGCTCGTATATCTGTTCCTTGTAGTTGTTTTCAAGGTCTTTGCTTCCACGGCCACAAATGGTGGCGGGGGATGTGGCGGTATTTTCGCGCCCAGTTTGTTTCTGGGTTGTGTCAGTGGTTTTATTTTCAGTTGCTTGTGGAATACATATGACGTGTTTGGTATTCCTGTTCCCGTGCGCAATTTTGCCATGCTCGGCATGTGCGGACTTATGAGTGGTGTGATGCATGCTCCCCTCACGGGCATCTTCCTGATAGCAGAACTTACGGGTGGTTATGCACTCTTTATGCCTCTGATGATTGTCTCTGTGGTGGCTTATCTGACCATTAAGGCATTCGAACCTCATAGTATCTATGCCATGCGTCTGGCCTTAAGGGGTGAGCTGCTTACACATCATACAGACAGATCTATTCTCACTCTGATGAGCATGGATAGCGTGATTCAGCATTATGATCATG
>JBJFDX010000349.1:0-5478 GCA_051890235.1 Bacteroidaceae bacterium
GCGATTACCTCTCGATATCAGATGGATTGATGTATGATTAGAGGAAAGGTCACTCTTGACCTGCTCGTATCATAGTAGATGTCACATCCTTGGTATAACTGTTGACAGGAATGGCTCATCACTTGTATCCTTTCTGTTTGCCAGCAGGGCAGACCAGACGGGTGTGGAGGGTCGAACAGGCAAGCTCGCTTGCATGGGTGAGCATCCGCAGCTGTCTGTAAGGGCGTGAGCCCGAGGAAAGGAGACAAGTCTCCGAAGGAGTCCTCCGTTTAATCCGTTTTATCCGTTCAAATCCGTGTTAAAAAAACCATCAGAGGACATGTTTCACCAGTCAAAGGATACCGTTTGTGGCTCTGAAAGAGCCTATTTTTTTGCATCCGTGGACAAAATGTGGGGTAAATCAGATAAGAAAAAAGACTAAGTAATTGATGAGTCAATACTTAGCCTTTTGTTCTGTACCCAGAGCCGGGGTCGAACCGGCACGGGTTGCCCCACTGGTGTTTGAGACCAGCGCGTCTACCGATTCCGCCATCTGGGCTTTTTACGGCTGCAAAGGTATGGGTTTCTTGCCAACTGACCAAATCTTCAGCCCCTTTTTTCTTCTTTCTTAGCGATTGCTGACCACAAGAGCCGTTCCCACATAGGATACTTTGTAGCGGAAAAGTGCTCGTCCGCTTTCTCCGCCGGACACGATGCCCATGCTGTTGAGGTCATAGGTGCGGTTACAACCACGGCAATGCGCAGTCCCATCAGAGAGTTCCATACGCTTGCTGATACCTCCGTACTGCTCGTAGCAGTTGGGACAGTTGAGATCAAAACAAACCACCTGGCTTACGTCCTTCCCTATCTCAGGGAGTGATGGGAGACCTATGATAAGTCCACCCAATCCCAGGATGGTGTTGTCATAATTGCCTAAGGCCACACGGTTGAGTTCAGAGCTCTCCTTGCTTCCCTGGAAGTATATCTTCTTGCCATCCATCGTTACAGAACAGAACTCTCCCAGGCTATTGCATGCTGTGTAGAGCGCCTGTGCCTGATAGGCGTTATCTACCACCAGTCTGGCTGGTATGTGGCAATAAAGGCTCTCCGACTCAGTGCATGCCATCAAACCTGACAGCAGGGCGGTGATTGCTATGACCCAGAATCTCTTCATTCTCCGTTTGCCAGTTTGCGCTCTGCTTCTTCCATACGTTCGAAGTGGAATCCGCTCCATACCTCCTCCATCAGTGCACGTATTTCCTCGTTGCAAAGATTACCTATGCTGCCCTCATGGGTGTGATGAACTTCCTTGCAGGGTTTGAACTGTCCTGCCTGAATGTCCATGCCCACCTTCTTGTATGCATCACGGAAGGGCATTCCTTCTGTGGCCAGTCGGTTGACTTCCTCCACAGAGAACATCAGGTCATAACGTGAATCATCAAGAATGTGCTCGTTGACCTTAATACGCAGGATGATATAAGTGGCCATTGACAGACAGTCACGCAATTCCTGGAAGCAGGGCAGGAACACCTCCTTGATAATCTGCAGGTCGCGGAAGTAACCGCTGGGCAGATTGTTCATGATGAGCATAATCTGCTGGGGGAGTGCCTGTATCTTGTTGCACTTGGCACGCGTGAGCTCAAACACATCAGGATTCTTCTTGTGAGGCATGATACTGGAACCTGTGGTGCACTCATCAGGCAGTTTGACGAAGGCGAAGTTCTGACTGTTGAACAGGCAGGCATCAAAGGCAAGCTTGCTGAGTGTACCTGCCACGCTGGCCAGTGCAAAAGCCACGTTGCGCTCCATCTTCCCTCGGCCCATCTGTGCATACACCACGTTGTAGTCCATAGACTCGAAGCCCAGCAACTGAGTGGTCATCGTGCGGTTGAGGGGGAAACTGCTTCCATAACCGGCTGCTGAACCCAGAGGGTTGCGGTTGGTCATGCGGAACGCTGCCTGCAGAAACATCATGTCATCCACCAGGCTCTCGGCATAGGCTCCAAACCACAATCCGAAACTGCTGGGCATAGCCACCTGCAGATGTGTGTAGCCAGGCATAAGCACATCCTTGTAGTGCTCGCTCTGTGCCTGCAGTTCACGGAAGAGTGTGCGCACATCCTCGGCCACCAGTTGCAACTGACGTCGGGTGAAGAGTTTCAGGTCCACCAGAACCTGATCGTTGCGGCTGCGTCCGGAGTGTATCTTCTTGCCTATGTCACCCAGACGGCGTGTAAGCATGAGCTCAATCTGGGAGTGCACGTCCTCCACACCCTCTTCGATGGTGAACTGTCCTTCCAATATCTCTTTGCGGATGGCACGCAGTTCGTGAAGCAGAGTCTTCAGTTCGTCAGAGGTGAGTAGCCCGATGCTCTCCAGCATGGTGATATGCGCCATGCTACCCATCACATCACTCTCGGCCAGATAGAGGTCCATCTCACGGTCTCTGCCCACGGTGAAGCGTTCTATCTCCTGGGCTGTGCTGAAGCCCTTGTCCCATAGTTTCGGCATTTTCTCTGTTTCTGGTTAGAAGTTTATCAATAGGGGATATTAGCCAGCATGCTCGCCAGTTCCTCCACACCCTGTTCCAGTTTCTTGCCCAGCATCTGCTTCAGGAGGAAGTTCAGTTCGGCTCTTACGGTCACGCGTAGGGCACACTGGTCACCCTGAGGTAACAGTTGTATCCACAGGTTGGCTTGTATAGGAGCACCTTCCAGCGCAAACTTGATGCATTTGGGTTCCTCACGCTCTATGATGCGGAGGCTCATTCTTCCAAAAGGTGAGTCGCCTGATACGCTGTCCCTATCGAACTCCAGTTGCTGGATCTTTTCGGCAAAAGTATCCATCTGTTCGGCACTTACCTTTCCGCCTGCCTTGTCCAATACGCTCTGACGTGCTTCAGGATTATTGATCTTGTCCTTAATGAATTCCAGGGCACTGAGGTCGGAGAGGCGGTCGTAAATTCTCTGTTGGGGGAATGGTGACACATGCACCTTACTCTTATATTCTGCCATATGTTTCTGTCTGTGTGATGAGGATATGGTTCCGATGATGGTTATGCATTCCAGTGAGCAGGATCCTTACGCCACTCGTGCAGCATGGGCACCTGATCTTCTGCAATATAACCTGTGCGCAGGGCTTCTGCCACCACTGCTTCGTAGTTGGTGAGCGTGATGAGCTTGACCTGAGCATCGGCGAAGGCCTGCTCTGCCACAGGGAAACCATAGGTGTAAGAGGCTACCATGCCTACCACCTCATAACCGGCAGCACGCAATGCTTCCACAGCCTTCAGGCTGCTTCCGCCTGTACTGATGAGGTCTTCCACTACCACCACCTTTGTGCCGGGCTTCAACTCACCCTCTATCAGGTTGGCCATGCCATGGTCCTTGGCTTTGCTGCGTACATAGGCAAAGGGCAGGGACAGAGCATCTGCCACGAGTGCTCCCTGTGCAATGGCTCCTGTGGCCACGCCTGCCACCGCTTCAGCTTCAGGGAAGTTCTCAAGGATGGTGCGTGTGAGTTCCACCTTAACGAAGGTGCGCAGGTCGGGGAAGGAGAGTGTCTTGCGATTGTCGCAATAGAAGGGACTCTTCCAGCCGCTTGCCCATGTGAAGGGATTTTCAGGCTGCAACTTAATGGCTTTTACGTTCAGCAACTTGGCTGCGAAGATGGATTCCAGTGTATTGGTCATATCGTATGTGTATTTGAAATTCGGTGCAAAGGTACGAAAAAGCCTTCATACATATGCGCGCGTGAACATATATATATTATATTACTCGGGGAATATAAGAAAGGGCAGAGAGCTCTGACTCTCTGCCCTTGATGGTTGTATTTCCTTCCTGCAGCTAATGCTGAAGGGGAAAAGGTATTCTTACTTCACCAGCACGGTCTTGCCGTTGATGATGTAAACACCCTTCTGGGTCTTCTGTACGCGTATGCCGTTGATGGTGTAGATGGCATCCTTCTGCTCGCTGTTGGCCTTTACGCCATCCAGACCTACGCCACCCTTCACGTCATTCCACAGAGCGGTCACCTCTTCGGCTGTGAGTGCATCATTGTAGACACGTGCAATCACGATATCACCGCACCATGCGTTGCTGGCTGTGGTTGCCTTGTCGGGATCACCGCCAATACCGAACCAACCGCGTCCGCTGGATGGGAACTTGAAGTCACCGGCAAGATCCTTACTGTTGGCCAGTACGCCATTGATATAGATGTCGGCTTTCTGCTCCTGCTTGTTCCATACGCCCAGCACGTGGTAGTATGTTCCATCCTCGGGTGTGAGGTTGCTGTCTACACGTCCCCAGTCGCCACCTACGTGTGGGTTGAATCGCATCACATACTTTCCGTCTACATTGGCAGTCTCGAAACCTGTACCGCCACTCTGCATGGCAGAGAAGGGCTTGGCAACAGCACCGAGGGTCTGCCCAGCCAGTTCGGGCTTGATGATCATCTCCAGAGAGTGACCATTGGCCAGAGCACGACGGAATGAGGTGTTCTTCTCGAAGCTCACCTTGTACACGCCATTGGGAGTGCTGCCCATGGGAGCATCGAACTTAGCCACGTAACGGTTGAACTGGTCGCTCCAGTAGGTAGTGGGAGTGGTACCCAGAATCTCCACGTTGCTCTTCATGGGAGAAGCATCGGTGGCTGTTCCGTCCTCGTTGAAGACGATATCCAGCAACAAAGCCATGCCGTTGGCAATCAGAGTAGGATAGCTTCCCTCTGCCATATCGCAATACCATGCACGTCCCCATCCGACAACGGTCTGCTGCAGAGCAGCGAAGTTGGTGCCGTCATAGTAGCTGATGCCTTCCTTGGTGTCGGCATCGGCAGTGGAGCCGAAGTTGCTGTTGGTATTGTTCCACACAACGATGTTCTTGTAGGTGCTTGCAGGAGTGGAGGGGTTCTGTCCGCCACCTACGATACCTGCACCTGGGCAGGTGCCTGCAGCATAAGCATTCTCCAGAGTGAGAGCGCTGCGTACACGTCCGATAAGACCGCCCACGAATTCAGCCTCGCTGGTGATATCTACGTTGGCATAGCAGTTCTTGATGACAGAGGGACCGCCCACGTTACCGAAGAGACCGCCGCAGTATGCCTTGCCAATGTGCAGCTTACCTGTTGCCCATACGTTCTCTACAGTGGTAGTCTGAGGATTACCGCTGGCATCCACGAAGATGCTGTGACCAATGTATCCTGCCAGGATACCGGAACCGCTGGCGTTGCAGTCTACGTTGCAATCGATGAATCCTACGTTCTTCACGCTACCGCAGAGGATACCGAAGAAGCTGTTGTAGGCTTGGTCAGCATTGGTGCAGGTGAGACCTGTGATGGTGTGGCCTCTGCCGTCGAATGAAATCCAGTTCATGTACTGAGTGGTTCCGTAGGAGTTCTCGGCAAGGTTCAGAGGTTTCCAGTCCATACCGCTGATGTCGATATCCTCATCCAGGATGACATAGGTCATCTGACCGGTGTGCATCATGCCGCGCAGAGCGA
>JBJFDX010000350.1:0-5473 GCA_051890235.1 Bacteroidaceae bacterium
AGACATTTGTGTTTCCTGATAGGACTTGTGTGATGCTGGAACCTTCCTTTGGGGAAGACATCATGTAGGCATAAAAAATGCCTCCTGTCTTGGTGCCAGATGGAGATACAAGGCGTATGCGTACCTTGCTCTTTCCACTTGTTCCCTCTTCTGGTATAGGATAGCATCTCATCATGAATCGACCTGGGGCGTTCTGTAAGAGACTTTCAGAGGCGATGAGTACATTGTTGCAATAGATGTCAAAATTACGCATATCGCTTTCACCTCCCCAATAAAGAAGCATCAGATAATTACGGTTGGTGCTGTTGACCTGCATGTACCATGATTGTCCTGTTGTACCAGAACCATCGAGCCATGTACGTCCTCGGAATGAACCACTACCGCCATTGCTGCCATAAGAGTGCGAGGTGAGTGATGTCTGTTGGGTTGTCCACATGTAATCCATGGGAATGGTTCCGTCGGGTGTATTCTCGGAAATAGCTGTGTATGCACCATAGATACCTCCCACAAGATCATTGGCAGATGCTGATTTCATGGTAATGGTCACTTTCTGTTTGCCTTTGGTGAGTTCGTAGGGTATAGGATGACGCATGTAGTAATATTCGCCGGGTTGGAAATTGTCTACATGGTCATAGGAGAATTCCACTCCATCACACAAGATGTTGTACTTGCGGTCGCCTCCATCGCTTCCCCATTGTCTGGTGATGAAGTCCATAGGCTGGTCGGGTCTTACGACCAGATCATAACTTATCCATCCACCCACAGCATCACGCCATCCCAGGTCACTGCCGGTGCGCATGTTTGCTCCTTGCAGATTATGCTCTTTCTCACTTTGTTCGTCGCAAATCTTAACCTCGTCAAGGAACTGAATGGGGGCCTGTGCCGGGATTGTTTCACAGGGAATCCACACCTTCATCTGACAAGAAGTTCTGCTTGCTCTGGCAAAATAGGGTATGAGGCGTATCTGTCGTTCTGTTTCCTTTGTTTCTCCTTCTGATGTGTTGCACACATAGCCGTTTGCTTTGATCTGTTGCATTCCGCCCTTGAAAAGAGCATTCAGAGAAAGAGGAACGGATGCTGTGGTGGTATTGGCATGCAGTGGAATGTATATTTTGTCGAGCAAATTGTCGTTGTCTACACCTTCTGCACAATATACTATCGGACCACGTTCGTAGGCACAGAGTCCCTGGTTGGTTGTCAGGAGTTCATTGGACAACACCTGTCTTACATCCATGGGCAGTTTCACGTCCACATAATCGCCTGCCTGCCATTCACGTTCCAATATAGCATAGCCATCACTCTCCGTTATCTTTTGCTCTTCACCATTGATACTGATGACGACTGGTGCTGATGCCTGATCTGCATATCTGTACAAATCACCTTCCACAGGACTGTTGCCCGTCCATCCAGGGATACGCACTTTGAGTGTGAATCTATGGTTGTCACCTTCTATTGCGTTCATTGTCAGTCGCATGTCTCCCTTATAGGGATAACTTCCCGTGACAGAGATTTCTGCAGTGGTGTTGTTCAATGTAACATGTGCATTGCTTGCTACGAACAGGTTCCAATAGAGTTCATCATCGCTGGTGGCATAAATGTATCCTGGTACAGAAGGGATAAGACGGCACAGGTTGGTGGGACAGCATGAGGTTCCAAACCATTCAGAACGGTTGTCACCTCGGGCACTGCATGATAGGCGGTTAGGGTAATAGAATGTTTTGCCCGCTATACCATATCCATCCAAAACGGTGTTGTACAGAGCTCGTTCCATCATATCAATATACTTACCTTCACCATGAAGGCGGAACATGCGCAGATTGAACATTGAACCTGCCACCGAGGCACAGGTCTCACAGTAGGCTGTAGTATTGGGAAGTTCGTAGTTCTCCCCAAAGGCTTCGTTGTTATCTCTTGCCCCGAATCCTCCTGTGATGTAGAATTTACAGTTGGCAATGTTGTCCCAGATAGCTGTTACCGCTGTCTCATAGTCCTTGTCAGCAGAATACCTCACCCAGTCTGCCATTCCGCTATAGAAATACATGGCGCGTACGGCATGACCCTCAGCGGTGCGTTGTTGAACAGCAGGCAGATGGTCCTGCCAATACTTTCCATTGACGCGCTGGTCGCCACTTGTAGGGTTAAACTTGCGCACCCCTCGGCAATCAAGAAAGAATTTACACCCATTGAGATATCGTTCCTCGCCTGAGAGTTCGTAGAGTCTCACAAGTGCCATTTCCACTACTGCATGTCCTGGTGCCATGCGTATGCCATCCTCGTTGAATACAGAGAGCATATTGTCTGCTGCACGAATGGCACATTTCAGGAGTTTGTCCTTGCCTGTGGCTTGATAGTAGGCAATGGCAGCTTCAACCAGTTCGCCCACATTGAAGGTCTCATGAGAGAGATTCCAGTCCATTTTCCACTTCTCTCCTTCATACCAAGGATGCAAGGGGTTATGGATGGTGAAGTTGGTTTGCAGGTATCCATCGGGTTCCTGTGCCGAGCATATCAGATCAACCACATTGTCACAGTACTTCTCCAGTTCGCTGTCCTTTTGAACTGTAAGCAGATAGGAGGCTCCCTCAAGTACCTTGTATACCTCGGCATCATCATAGGGGTTGCCCGACTGGAACTTTAAATCGCCCACCTTTGCCTCTCCGCTTACTATCTTTCCAGCGTACTCAAAGTTGCGTAATTGGCCTGCGTCGCTACACTTTTGGAAGGCATACCGAATGGTGGTTTTCCTCATCACGTCCAGTCTTTGCTTCCAGAAGAGGTCTGTGACCTGCACATCGGTAAAGGGCACTTGCTTTATCTCGCCCTTGCCGAGGACTGTTGTGGAACAGATGGCGCATAGGAGTATAGCGCCCAGTTTGTTGAAAAGTGTGTGTGTCATTATATATATATAATATGTTGTTCTGTTATATCTTTTCATTTTGCGGTCTTCTTTCCGTCATGCAGATAGATACCTCGTGGCAGAGTGTTGAGGTTTTGGCCTAAGTACACTCCATTGATGTTGTAAACGTGACCTGCTCCCACGTTTTTACTTGTATCAATTCCACTTATTCCAGTATCAGTTCCCACGGAGAAAGAATAGGTTCCAGAGCCCAGCTGGCACACAGCTTTACCATCCTCGATTCCCATGTACTGTACACCTTCCACACCTTGGCTTACGAGTTTTCCGCCTTCTTTCAGAGCAAGTCCGTCTGCCACTGGAAGGTATAGGGTGGCGGTGCTGTTTGCGGGTATAGTAACGTCATATCTCATTTCATCACCTCCATCACATTGCCATGCTGCCTTGATAGCACCCATAGGACTCCAGTGATTGGCTTCTACTGAGGTAATGCGCTTTTGTGCATAAAGCAGGGTTTTGCGGCGGTCTGAATTTGGGGCAAGTGTGAAGTGACGGAATCCGGCACTTGTTTCATCGGGCATGATGCCTGCCATGTAGCGGAACATCCACTCTGCCACAATACCATATGCATAATGGTTGAATGAGTTCATGCTGACAGGTCCATAACCATTGGCTACCGTATAGGAATTCCATCTTTCCCAAATGGTGGTTGCACCCTGGTCGATGCTATATAGCCATGAGGGATCATTGCGTTGAAGAAGCAGGGTATAGGCTTCGTCGTTAAGTCCCACTTCAGTGAGTGTTTGATTGAGGATGGCTGTACCGAGGAATCCCGTGTTAAGCTTGTGGCCGTTGTTGACGATGGCTGAGCGCAGGGCCGAGATGGTCCTCTTTTGTGCTGTGGCATCTTTGAGCAGGTTATATTTAAGAGCCATCAGATAAGCACATTGTGTCTTGATGTTAGGCAGTCCTGTGCTACTGGTGGTATACCGTTTCTGCCATTCTGTTTTGATGGCTTCGAACAGATTCTCGTACTCCTTGGCTTTCTCGGCATATTTGTCCCCATCGGTCGTAGAAAGGACCTTGGCCATCTTGGCCATCAACTGAGCATCATAGGCATAATAGCATACGCTACAGTAGCGTGAGTCAGTTGCGGCATAGGACACCCAGTCGCCATAATCTGTGCCTCCACCATTGTACTTGTATGTACCATCGCCTTGGGTAGCCAGATATGCCATATATCTCTCCATGGCTTCCCAGTTGTCTTCGATAATCTGTTTGTCTCCTGTCATGAGGTATACCTTCCAGGGCAGAATAATTCCCGCATCAGCCCAGGCTGCTGCTCCAAATCCAACATTCCAAGCATAGGGTGCGATGTGTGGGAAGGCGCCGTCGGAACGCTGTGAGTCCCGCATGTCTCGCATCCATTTCTCGTAGAAGGTGCGAGTGTCGGCATTATAAAGTCCTGCCATAGAGTATACTTGTGTATCAGCTGTCCATCCCTGACGCTCGTCTCGTTGAGGACAATCGGTGGGCACACTTAGGAAATTGCTTCTCTGTCCCCACATGACATTACTGTATAATTGGTTGACGTCGGGATGTGAGGTGCTGAATGTAGAATATTCATCCATGGCGGAGGTAACCGTCTCACCAACTACGTTCGTGAGTTCTACATCATCAGTAGAGACAATCTCCATATATCGGAATCCAAAGAAGGTGGTGGTGGGGTGGTAACTCTCTCCCTCCGGGTCTCCCTTGAGTGTGTATTTGACAGTTGCTTGGGCTCCACGTAGGTTGGCTGTATAGATAGAGCCTTTAGGGCCATCATCGCCTCTGGCACTGTTGCCTGATGTGTTGAGCATTTCTGCGAAGCGTATTCTGAGACGTGTACCTCTATTGCCCTTGACCTTAAATGAGATCCATCCTGCGGCATTCTGGGCCAGGTCTATGACGGCTGTCTGGCCGGCTTTCAGGGAGAGTGATGAAGTTCCTGATGTCTCAGATATGACATTCACCGAGCCCAGAGTGCTGTTGTCTCCTATAGATCCTTCATATATGGTGATGGTCTTGGGGTGACGGGCAAGAGATGTGACAGCCTTGACGGCAGGAGCTTCAAATGCACGTATGGTTCCTTTGAAATCATTACTTACAGCAGTCGTTTCCCATTGACTGTCATCATATCCTGCACAGGACCAATTACTTTCAAGACGGGCATCGTAGGTTTCACCATTATAGATGTCTCCGCTACGTACAGGACCTGACGTGCTGCAGCGCCATGAGGTGTCGGTGTCAACAATTTCTTCTGTTCCATCTGTGTAGGTAATCACAAGTTTGCCCTTGAAGGCCAGGGGCTTGCTTCCATACATGCCATGAGCGATGTTGCCGCTCCACCATCCGCTTGTGAGTTCTGCTCCTATACCATTGTCGCCTTGTTGGATAAGAGCTGTCACATCATGCGTGGTGTAGAATACGGTTTTGTGAAATTCTGTAAATCCAGGCTTCAGTTCATCCTGTTCGGTGGTGCCATCATCATGAGTGATTCCCACTCTTTGTCCGTTGATATACACGTTGTACACACCAAGTCCTGTGGCATACAGTCGTGCCTTGGCCACCTGCTTG
>JBJFDX010000351.1:0-1550 GCA_051890235.1 Bacteroidaceae bacterium
GCCCTGAAGGCATGTAAGCATGTGGTAGGCTTCTGTTATACTCAGATTACTTACGTGGAGCAGGAAAAGAACGGCATCTATTACTATGACCGCAAACCAAAATTCGATGCTGCCCGTCTGAAAGCAATCTTTGAAAAGATACCAAGCATCATCGAGGATCCTCAGGACTTGAGTGACTGGAAGTAAAAACCGACAAACATTTCAATAAGTGTATATAAGAATGTTAGGAGCATTTTTTCCTCCCATTCTTATACATATCATTTCCTTCTATATGGAAGTTTATCATCCCGAATCGATTATTAACGGGATAATCCATACGCACCGCAAGATGCACCTACAGAGCCCTACTTATCCAGGTCTATGATTACCTTCATGGTTGCAGACCTGTTCTCGTCAATGTATCTGTATGCTTCGTCATATTGCTCAAAAGAGAAGCGATTGGATATCAAGGGTTCGAGATTCACTACACCACGACTTACATAATCAACGGCAGTCTGATAATCCTCATGACGATACATCATGGTACCAATGAGACGCAGTTCATGCTCACCCAGATAGAACATGCTTAGGGCAGGATCTTTTGCAAAGACAGCCACAATAACAATATCACTACCTTTCTCGATGGTCTCCATGAGAGAACGGATACTGGACTCCACACCTGCCACCTCAAAGCCAACCTGATAACCCTCATCGCCAAACACCTCATGTACAGCCTCCTTGAGGGGCTTGTTCATCACATTGACAGTATATGCAATGCCACACTCCTTAGCCTTGGACAGACGCAAATCACTCACATCGGTTATCAGAACCTTGTTGGCACCACGGGCCTTGCAGAACTGAGCCACCAGATTTCCAATGGTACCAGCTCCGCTCACTACCACATTCTTGCCCTTCACGTCCGTACGACTTGTTGCATGAGCACCTACTGCCGAAGGCTCTATCATGGCTCCATAATCCAGGCTCATGCCTTGGGGCAATACCACCACCCTATCATCAGTGGTCACGAAATAGTCCTGAGCTACTCCATCAGCCTGAAAAGCCTCCACTCGCAGATGCTCACATACGTTATATTGCCCTCGTTTGCATGGACCACATTCACCGCAAACCAGTTGAGGACGTCCCGTGACAGAATCTCCCGGCTTGCATACTGTAACCTCTGAACCTGTGGCCACCACAACAGCCGAATACTCATGCCCCTGCACCACAGGATAGAATGTGGCTGGATGTAAACCATGATAAGAGTGAATCTCACTGCCACACACACCTATTCGCCTCACATGGATGAGTACCTCATGTGCCTTCAGATTCTCTGCCTTAGGGGCTTCTACGTTCCTGAACTCAATCGTCCTGGGTGCAATCAATACTGCTTGCCTCATAATGAATGTTTCCTTTCTATTATATATATGAGTTTACTCTAAAAAGTCGGCAAGCCGGCCTATGATTAATATTATATTTACTTATCAGTATATCGTTCTTTGACATTTTGTAATCTGGAGAAAAATGCTTAAATTTGTATAGAAATCAAGTCCAAAGATATGTTCAAGAAATCG
>JBJFDX010000352.1:0-1550 GCA_051890235.1 Bacteroidaceae bacterium
TGCTCTGACCATTTGCTGCATCCATGGAACTTATTTCCGTAACATATCCTATGAAAATGTTGATGTGTATCATTGTGAGCGCCTCATTGCAGCTGGCTTCCAGCCATCCTTCTGGTTCGGAGCCTTGCCTGGTGACCAGTCAACGCCAGGCGGCATGGAGAACTTGCACTATAAGAACGTATGCTCCTATGCTGACAGCGGCAGTCGGATAGCCAATCAAATACGTATATATGGATGGGAGCAGAAGGGTACACCCTCAAAGGTAATTCGTGGAGTCATGTTTGATAATGTCATGATTCGTAACCAGCGTGTCAATTCCCTGTCTGACTCTCATCTGCTCATTGGTCCCCTTGTGGAAAATGTACAGTTCGCAGTAGAGTAACTGTTGATGGCGTAATCTGACAAGTGTATTTGTGCATTACTGCCTAATGACTGTCAGAGCATGAAACTTAACTTTGGCGAGCGGATGCAACTCCTACGCGCCAATGATGGCTATTGGTAAGCTAATCAATTATCCCGAACTGGGGTAGTAATCATCATAACGCTAATGAGCGATTCGGGATAAGCCGATAAAAAAAGTAGAGATGTTATGGTAAACCGGTAAGCACCATACCTCGTTGTTTTTCCTGATGAAAAAGCAAAAGGAAATATCCTATGCGGTCTAAAGTCCTATTTGGGTCAAACATTCTTAGTCTTTCTGCTAAAGACTTTCCCCAAAAGACTGTATCTTTGCATGATGAATATCAGATTCTCTTTCTGATTAAACATTAATAACGCGCATCAAGAAAAGATTAGAGTTATGTTCTCAGGCATTATAGAAGGGATGGCACGTGTGGAGGCCATCAGGACAGAACAGGATAATGTGCATTTCACACTCTCCTGTCCATTTGTAGATGAACTGAAAATTGACCAAAGCGTGGCACACAATGGGGTATGCCTGACCGTGGTGGATGTGACAGATGGGAAATATACGGTAACGGCCATGAGGGAAACACTCCTCTGCACAAACCTGGGCGAACTGAAAGTGGGTGACTTGGTCAACGTGGAGCGAAGCATGATGATGGGAGGCAGACTGGACGGACATATCGTGCAGGGACATGTGGATCAGACAGCCATTTGTACGGCTGTTGAGGATCAGGAGGGGAGTCATCAGATAACTTTCAGATACCAAAGTAGTCAGGAGGCGGTGAGGAGAGGTTACTTCTGTGTGGACAAGGGTAGTGTGACTGTCAATGGTGTGAGTTTGACGGTATGCCGACCCACCGAGGATTCCTTTCAGGTGTGCATCATCCCCTATACATGGGAGCATACCAATTTTCATACCTTTCAGCCAGGAAGCGTGGTAAACATCGAATTTGATATCTTGGGCAAATATCTGGCACGCATGAACCAACTGCTGTAATCACGTTCTTCTTCCGGCTCACTCGATAATTTTTTTTGGGGGGAGGAAGTCTTGGTGTCCGTTTGCACCCTCGGTCGCAAACGTTTGCATCCTCGGTCGCAAACGTTTGAAACCGCGGTTGCAAACGTTTGTAACCGCCATCGCAAAC
>JBJFDX010000353.1:0-5428 GCA_051890235.1 Bacteroidaceae bacterium
AATGTCAGACAAATAAATATTATTCAGCAAACACTAATTAATTATATATTAATAAGTTATATACTCTATAGAGAGGGTATAGAGGAGTTGCATACCCTCCGATTTTTAATTGTAATAATTGTAATTGTAACCGCATCTCATTTTTCACGGCATTGTTTCTGGGTACACCTTCCTCTACCAGGCCTGTTAGAGAAGAACTTCTTTCCCCTGAATTTCCTCGCTGTATTGCTTCTCTATCTCGAGGAAAAATGGTAACTTTGTGGTGATAAATCCGATGCGAAAGCGTTGGGTAGTTGATTACCCTATTGACAACTGAAATTAATAAACGATATGAAACGGTTTACCTTCTTTATTCTTTCATTCTGTGCAGTTCTGTTTGCTTCTGCAGCCAATATTGAGACCATATGGCCCAAGGGGAAGATGCCCCACAGGCAGGATAATCAGATAGCAGCCATGCTGGATGAGGCAAGTGCCGAGGGCTTCAATCCCGACAAGCATCGTGTGGCCTACATCGAGTGGATGCCTGCACCTGACAAGAGTGTGCGTACCGATGCCTGCATGATACTTATCTCTGGCGGAGCCTATTTCTCCTGTTGTGACGTAGGGCTGGTGGATGAGTGGAACAAGCGGTTCACTCAGGAGGGCATCCAGTGCGTGAAGTTTGTATACCGCACTCCCCGTCCCGAAGGTCTGCCCATCTATCAGACGGCCTGGGAAGATGCTCAGAGAGCCGTTCGTATGATACGAAGCGAGGCCAAGAAGCGTGGTTTCAATCCCGAGAAGATAGGCGTCATCAGTCAGTCCGCAGGTTCGCATCTGGCCCTCTTGCTGGCCACCTCATCACAGACTCCTGCCTATGAGCCTATCGATGCTCTCGATACCATCTCCTGCCACATCAACTGGGCCATAGTGAGCTCTCCTGCCTATGTGACCACCGATGGTCAGACGGGCACTCCTGCCACCCGACAGGGCTACGGACTGGATATCAAGTTGTCCGACATCTATAAGTTTGATTCGCGTACCTGCCCCATGTCCCTGCATCATGGTGGAGCCGATGAATACTCTCCCAATGGGTCTACACTCATCTATCGTGAGCTCCGCAAGCGAGGCATTCCTGCCGAACTGCATCTCTATCCCAATCGTCCGCATGGAGCCTACGGACTGGAGCGTGGCGTGGAGTTTATGCGCCAGATGGAGTTCTACAAGCCTCTTGAGCCCGAGGTGGAACTCATGAGTAGGTTTACCTCCGACGAGGACTGTGTCAAGACTATGGAAGCCGATGTGTGGCCCGAGGGGAAGATGCCAGATGCTCAGGAAGATCAATGCAAACCCGTGCTCAAGTGGTATTTCCCGAAGGAGAAGAAAACCGATGCCATTCAGATTATCTACAGCGGAGGTTCCTATATGGGCAATGATTACGATGGATTTGAGGTTGCTCCTGCCCGACGTTATCTCAACCGGCAGGGCATGACCGTGGTCACCATGCGTTACCGCACACCTCGTCCCAAAGGATTGCCCAAGCATGTGACCGCCTGGCAGGACCTGCAGAGGGCCATCAGAATTGTTCGCTCGGAGGCTTCGAAATATGGGCTGGACGGCAATAAGGTGGGCATCATGGGCAGCTCGGCAGGAGGACATCTCACCCTGATGGGAGTCACCTCGTCCATGCATCAGTCCTATCTCCCCATTGATGACCTCGACCGCATTCCCTGCAACGTCCAGTGGGGTATAGGCATTTATCCTGCTTATGTGCTCAAGGATGGAGCCGACGGGTATAACAGCGAGGGAGGAAACTCCGACGAAAACACCATCGTGCCCGAATTCAGTTTCGACCTTCAAACTGCACCCATGCTCTTCATCCATGGGGATGCCGATGGATATGCCTCGATGGGGTCTGTCAAGGTGTGGGAGAAGATGCGCAGCATGGGCATTCAGAGCGAACTCCATACCCTTGCCCTGCGCCAGCATTGCTTCCAGGCCAAGGCCGCTCCCGGGACAGGCAGTTATACCTGGCTCGACCGCATAGGCGAATATCTGCGCGACATGAAGATACTCAAATAGGAGCACCCGGGAGAGTCAGGGGGTCGCCCACCCGTGGAGTGGAACTGGGGTCATAAACGGCCACTCCCACAAAGGAGTCGGCACATCCGTAATACAGGAACCACTTGCCCCGATGCAGCACAAGTCCCTCCACAAAGACCGTTCCTGCCGCATACTGGCCGCTCTTCTCGAAATCAGCCATGGGACGGAAGAAGGGCTTGTTCAGGCGATCAAGCAGCCGTAAGGGATTGTCCTTGCTGAAAAGCATCTGCCCTGCGGCATACGTGTTGGCAGCATAGGCGGGGTCTCCATTCTGTCCGCTCTTGTTCTTGCCGTTGTATATCAGCACGATGCCCTTGTCGGTAAGTACGGCAGGAGGACCGCATTCCGTGAGCTGGCTGTCAAAGTAGCCCTTGCGGGGACGCACCAGATAGAGCAACTCGCCTTGGCTGTCCACCACAGGTTGCCAATGGATGAGGTCATCACTTGTGGCTCCGCATACCCATTGCTCGCCCCAGTACATGAAATATTTCTGTTTGCCGCCCACGTTTATCTTGGCAGCCTGCAACCGTCCGTCCTTGACCTCCGTAAGGATAGACCCTGACTTGCAGAAGAGGTTGGCAAACTTCCCGTTGTAGGCATCCTGAAAGGCAGGTCCGTGATGAGTCCACTTCTTCAGGTCCTTGCTGGTGGAGATGCTCAGCCTGGCCACCTTCTTGTTCCAAGCCGTGTGGGTCATGATGTATAGAGGTTTGCCGTTCACGTTTGCTTCCACCACTCTGGGGTCTTCCACCCCTCCTGGCCATTCATAAGTTTGGGAGATTTCCGAGCCGTCGGGGTAGGCCACAGGCTTCTTCATCCTGCGGCTGATGCGTATGCCGTCCTTTGTCTCGGCATATCCCACCCTGGATGTTCTTCCGCCAATGCCTGCGTTTGGGTTATCTTCGGCTCTGTAGAGCACCACTATCTTGCCGTTTCTCACCACAGCCGCGGGATTGAACGTGTCGGCACACTCCCATTTCACCTTTGTTCCCTTCATGGGGCAGGCAAAGAGGGTCTTCTCTGTGGGACTGACAAGCGGATTGACACCTTCGGGACGGACAAATCCTCCCAAAGCCCATTCGGGTAAGATGTTCTCCTGGGCGGGCGTCATGATGGTCGTGAGGAGCAACAATGGCAGCAAACTGATTCTCTTCATTTGTTTTTTGGATTTTAATTATATTTTCATTCTGTGGTTTTGACTGCAAAGATAATGCGATTTTCCAACTATTCAGATACTTGATGTGATATCTGTCATGCGTCCCGATCAGTAGTTCTTCAGATGAATGTCTATCGGAATGTTCACCTTCAGGCAGAAGTTTCTCCCCATACCTGCAATTCCCGGTCCGTCGGTATACTTCAGTCGCGACAGATGGGACAGATAGACCTTGTCGAAGAGGTTCTGGCACATGAGCGAAAGCTCGATGCAGTTGTGCCCAAACACATGCAGGTCCATCCCTGCCGAGATGTTGAACAGGGCATAGGCAGGAGTGGGCGTTTCGGTATCATCCACCCGGTACACTTTGTTCTGACGCAGATTATATTCCATGCCCACGCTCACGAATGTCCGCTGACAATGCTTGTGTGCAAAATCGGGCAGATCATACTTGAGGTCGCAGGTCCATCGTGGGGCAGGCATCATGGGCAGGTTGCGAGCCTCGGCTGTCTGATGCAGTTGCATTCCGCGCACGTAGGAGAAGGCGTTGGCAAAGTGCAGGGCGTTGATGGGATGAACGTCTACGGATAACTCTCCGCCCATCAGGCGTGCATCTCCCTGCTGATATTGGTAAGTGCGGTATCCCTCTGTCTCGTAGGGTAATCGGCGCAGGAAGATATAGTTGCTTATCCAGTTGGTGAAGAGCGATACTCCCAAGGACAGATAGTGGGAGTGATAGTCCATTCCCAGGTCTATCTGGGTGCTGAATTCAGACTTCAGACTCTCGTTTCCCAATTCGTATTGTATGCTTCCCTCGTGCACCCCGTTGCTGCAAAGTTCGCTTGCCACAGGAGCTCGGAATCCCCGGGCCACATTCACTCGGAGGTTCAACTGCTCATTTACGTTGTACACACTCCCCAGACTGCCCGTTATGCCTGTGAAGTTCTTGTTGAGCGAACGGAACAGGGGCTCGCCATCCACGTCGCATGCGTCGGTGGAGAGATGACGATTGTCGGCACGTGCGCCCCCCGAAAGGCCCCATCGCCCAATCTGCTTGTTGGCTGTAAGGAAGTATCCGAAGTCAAACAGACAGTAGTCGGGTATAAGCATCTCTTCGGCTCTGTTTCTGTTCTGCTGCCACATGCCGTTTATTCCCGTGGCAAGACTCCAGTCATGCTTGAGAGTTTGTTCGTATCGCAGGTCATAATTGACCGTCTGCAGGCGCATGGCCAGTTCGGGCACCTCAGATGTTTCCTCAAATTCCCTCCGATAATTCTGCTGATAACCGATGATGGCCTTCAGGGTTCCCTGTCCCACATACCATGCATTATCGCTTATGGCCTTGGTGTGTATCACCCTTTGCGAGGGGAATTGCCGCTCGTAACTCTTGGCCTTGTTGCCCTCTTCCCATACGAGAACTCCGCTCTCCTCATCCCGTTCACCCTCTGTGATTCCAGGTGTGAAGTTCACCTGTGAGAAGCGCAGCCATGAGTGCCCCCACGACTTGTTCATGCCTATCATGCCTTGCACATCCCTGTCCTTGTACCATGTCCCTGGTACACATCCGTCGCGTGCGTTCTGATAGCAATGGGCTGCCTTGTCAGTATAATGAGCATTCCAAAGGAAACCGTTTATATTGCCTCCGAATCCTGCATGATAACTGTACAAACCATTGTTTGACTGATACTCTCCGCCTGCTTTCACCTGCATGGTGTTGAAGGGCAGGGCATGTTCGGGATGCAGCACCATGACTCCTGCTATGGCGTCGCTGCCATACATGAGTGATGCCGGTCCTTTCAGAATCTCCACCGAATGCACACCCTCGGCATCAATCTCCAGTCCATGCTCGTCGCCCCATTGTTGTCCTTCCTGTCTGATGCCTTGGTCAACCACCACTATGCGGTTGTATCCCAGTCCTCTGATGACGGGTTTGCCTATGCCTGCGCCCGTTGAGATTTGTGACACACCAGGTTGACGTGCGATGATGTCCACCAGGTTTGTCCCTGAATTCATGTGCAGCTTCTGTGGCGAGATGACCGAGAAGGCAATGGGTGAGTCCTTCATCCTCTGTATTCCCGTGAGTCCCATGACCGTTATCTCGCTCAGTATGGCCTCCTTCTGAGGGTTTATGCTGTCCTCTATGCATCCGCTGTGATCGTGCACATCTTGGGCAGTAGCCTTGCATGACAAGCC
>JBJFDX010000354.1:0-5418 GCA_051890235.1 Bacteroidaceae bacterium
CGCAAAAATATAAAAAAAAGGTGACTTGTAAGTAACAAGCCACCTCTTTTTTACATTTCGACTATATCTGAGTTATTTTCTGCGTGTAGCAGAGTAATTAAGTCTCAAAGCCCAAGACTTTCTCAGCACCTCCTTGATGTCGGTGATGGTACCCATCTGTGTGTGCTGGTCTGCCTTGATAGATATAATCTGCTCAGCCTGATTGGTCATGCCCTGACGCTCAGCAGCCACGAAATCCATAACCTCACGAGGTTCAATAATGCGGTCATTGACCTGGATACGTGTACCGCTACCCATCTTGGGGCGTAACTGATCGGTGGGAGGACCTACGTAGATGTAGGACACAACAGACTTCTTGGTCAACTTCTCCAGTTCGGTACCCTGAGGTGTGGTGAACTTCACCTGCAATGTTACCTCACGCATGGTAACCACGCACATGAAGAAGAACAAGATGGTAAAAATCAAGTCGGGCAGAGACGAGGTGTTCATCTCCGGCATCTCACGCTCTTTCTTCTTAAATCCTGCCATTACTTTTGTCCTCCATACTTTTTGGGTTCAGCCTCAGAGATATTCTGGGGATAATATGCACGAACGGCAACCTTCTGCTCATCAGAGAGTGCATCGTAAGGACGACCAAACTTCTGCTTTGACAATTCGTTACGCAATTCGTTGTAAGCAGCCACCAGTTCGTTCTGTACCTGGAAGTACACGGAATAAGGAGTGCTACGGTCAGTCTGAACAGAAATCACATGCTTGTCGGTAACAAAGCACTGTCCCAAAAGGTCGATGTTCTTAACATGCTTCTCGGGGAATTTGCTCAGATTCTGCTCGTTCTTCACAAAGTCCTTCACTCGCTGGCGCAGATTAGACAAATCCTCATAATCGCTCCTCATCTCATCTTTCACCCATACCTGTCCTGCTGCATTCAGACGAACATAGAGGATGTTACGGGATTTGATGTCCATCGTAGCGTCTTCCTGATTCTCTTCTGGTGGACGGGGCAGGCGACGTGCCAAGCCCATGTCGGTATCCATAGAAGTAGTAATCAAGAAGAAGATGAGCAAGATGAAAGATATGTCCGCAGTTGAACTGGAATTCAACCCAGGAACTTTCTTCTTCTTCTTTGCCATAACTTGTGATTATTTAATAGACTTTGTTTTATTGCCCATAGTGGTCACAATGCCAGTCATGCTGACTGCCACTGAGATTACAGCTGCCAGGAACAGGATACCGATGGAGACACAGAACATGTCAACCACAGAAACCCATCCAGCAGAGGTTACGGTACCATCCTGTGCAGTGAAGGCCTCTTCACCCAAACCGCAGATAACGCCGATTACCAAAGAAGCAACCAACAGAGCGATGGTAAAGGCGATAATCTTTCCTCCTGGCACACCAGAAGAAGATGCCGAGCCACCTGAATTGCCGCCAATCCCCTTGACCACACTCCAAATCGTAAGTCCAACCATTACGACAAAGAGTGCATACATAAGGATGAGCAACAAGTCGGTCAGCATGGGCTCATTGTAGTCACCCACGAGGTTATCGAAGCCGATGCTGTAGAAAGCAGCAAAGCAAACCACGATGATACCCACGCAGATGTACAGAGCCATCTTGGATATTTTCTCGATTTTCATAAAAGAATCTCCTTTGCTCTAAAAAGGGTTTATTACTTCTTGCACTTATCTGACTTGACGCACATGGTCAGCAGTTCCTGAGAAGCCTCTTCCATGTTTACGGTCAGAGCCTCAATCTTTGACAGGATATAGTTGTAGAACAACTGCAGGATAAGAGCAACGATAATACCGAAGATGGTGGTAATCAAGGCAACCTTCATACCTCCAGCCACAACGGTGGGGCTGATGTCACCAGCACGCTGGATGTCATCGAATGCCATCACCATACCGATCACAGTACCCAAGAATCCCAAAGAAGGAGCCATGGCGATGAACAGAGTAATCCAAGAGCAGTTCTCCTCAAGGTAAGAACCCTGAACCTCAGCCTCGGTGTTGATGGTACGCTCGATAGTGCCAATGTCATTGCGGTCAGTACTGTTCAAGCAATCCATGGTGGCAAGAGCCAGACGAGCGACAGGACCACGAGTATTCTTGCAAGTTGCAATAGCATCGTCAATCTTACCTGCAGCAACCAAGGAAGCCAGGTCGGCAACAAACTTACGAGTGTTGATCTGAGCCAGACTCAGGTAGATAACACGCTCGATACAGAATGCCAAACCGAGAACCAAAGCGATGGCAACCAGAGACATGAAGTCAGCACCACCCTCGATGAACTTGGTCTTGATAACCTTGAAGATACCTTCGTTCTCCTCTTCAACAACAGGAGCAGCGGTCTCCACAGCAGCGGTGTCAACAGCGGCAGTGTCCACAGCAGCGGTATCAACTGCCAGAGTGTCAGTAGCCTCAGTTGTGGGCTCATCCTGTGCCATCACAGATGTTGTTGCTCCGAGAGAGCAAACAGCAACCATTGCAATAATTGCAAATAACTTTTTCATTGTGTGTAGTTTTTGATGATTAAATTATCTATTATTGTTTCTTCTAAATTCTTGCGGAGAGACGGGGATTCGAACCCCGGATACGCTTTTGACGTATACACGCTTTCCAGGCGTGCCTCTTCAGCCACTCGAGCATCTCTCCTTGACTGTCAATTCCTGCGCCGTAATCCATGCACGACGCTTTTCGGTTACAAAAATACCTTTTTTTATTTAGAGTAACGCACTATTTGAACAAAAACTTTTCATTTAAGTAGCCTTTTTCGCATTTTCGTCGCAACATTTTCAATTTACGCGAGTAAATATGCGTTTTACATTCTCATCTGTCACTCTTTCCACCTCCTCAATGGAGAGGCCATACACATCAGCCATCTTACGAAGCACCTCCACCACAAATGCACTCTCGTTTCTCTTGCCCCGATAAGGGACTGGAGCCAGATAGGGCGCATCGGTCTCAAGAACGACGCGTGAGAGAGGAACCTGAGTGAGCACATCGGGAAGGGCGGACTTCTTGAATGTGAGCACACCACCTATCCCCAGACAGAACCCATTGAACGAGAGGAGCTGATGAGCATCCTCAAGGGTTCCGCCAAAGCAATGAAAGATACCCCGAAGTCCGCTTCCTGAATATTCGGTCATCACCTCAAGGAGTTCGCGATGGGCAGAACGGACATGAATGACGAGGGGGAGCTGATAGCGGACAGCCCATTCGATTTGAATACGGAAGGCTTCCAACTGCTGTTTGCGATAGGTAGTATCCCAATAGAAGTCCAGACCGACCTCGCCCACTGCCACATAAGGATGGGCGGCATCGGCAAGCAGAGTCTCCATAGAGGCAAGGACATCGCGATAGGATGTATCCACATCCGACGGATGAAGACCCATCATGGGATAAAGTCTGCCAGGATATCTGTCACAGAGCGAAAGCATGGGGCGGATGCTCTCCTTATTTATATTAGGAAGGAGAATCCGACTGACTCCGGCGCTGAAAGCACGGGCAACCACCTCATCGCGGTCCCGAGAGAACTCCTCGCCGTAGATATGACTATGGGTATCAACCACGACAAACTATTTTTTCCGGTCCATCAACTGTTCTGTCCATTGCCGCAGAATGGTCTTACGCTCTTCAGGCAACTGAAGGGCACCCAGGATATCCTCAGCCTGAGCTATATAGGCGGAGATACGTTCCTCGGCCAGACGGTCAATGCCTATCTGGGAATAGATATTCCTTACGGCATCAATCTTCTCGGCAGGAACATAATCGGTGACCGTAATCCATCCTTCGAGCTGTGCACGAAGAGGTTCGGACGCAAGGGCAAGGGCATTGATCAGCATGAATGTCTTCTTGTTGCACAGGATATCACCTCCGATAGCCTTGCCGAAAGTCTTGAAATCTCCATAGACATCCAGATAATCATCCTGGAGCTGGAAAGCCAGGCCAACCTTCTCACCATAAGTATAGAGAGCCTGGGCATCCTCCTCGGAAGCACCACCCAGCAGAGCACCTATCTTAAGTGCACAGGCCAACAGGACAGAGGTCTTCAGGCGAATCATCTCGAGATACTCTGGTTCGGTGACATCCATACGATGCTCAAAATCCATGTCATACTGCTGTCCTTCATCAATCTGCAAAGCCGTCTCCGTGAAGATGCCCATCACAGAAGGCAATGACGACGAAGGGCAGCGAGACATCAGTTGATAAGCCATGACCAGCATGTTGTCACCGCTGAGTATGGCCGTATTATCATCCCACACCTTATGTACGCAGGGTTTCCCCCGACGCACATCAGCCCTATCCATCAAGTCATCGTGCAACAGGGTGAAGTTATGATAAACCTCCAGACCCAAGGCAACAGGCATGATGCTTTCCACATCCTGCCTGTACATATTGTAGGCCATGAGCATCAGAACGGGACGGATGCGCTTCCCTCCTAATGACAACACGTACTTGATGGGCTCATACAAGCCCTGCGGCTTGCGGTCAAAAGGCAACTGCTCCAGAGCAACGGTCACCTTCTGAGTCAGATCAGCAATGCTATACATATCTATTCCTCCTGATAAAGAGTATGACTCTCGTTCTTAAAAAAAAATGAGGCGCCCCAAAAGGATGCCTCATTATATATAATATATATACTATATGAAATTCCGGCGATTAGTTGTTCAAACGGAACATCACGGGCAAGTTGAAACGTGAACGCACGTTGCGGTTACCCTGACGTGCAGGCTTCCACTTAGGCATAGCCTTTACCACACGCTCAGCCTCCTTGGACAGGTTGGGATCGGGAGAACGCTTGATTTCCACATCTACGATAGACCCATCCTTGTTGACCACGAAAGCAACAAACACACGACCCTGAACACCCTGCTCCTGACAGATGGAAGGATACTTCAAGTGCTCTGCCAACCACTTCAGGCAGGCCTCATCACCGCCGGGGAACTGAGCATTCTCCTCTACAACCTCATAGATACGGTCATCATCGTCAACCTCGACAACAGGGCCGACAGGACCTGTGGGAACAACAGCGCTGGGAGCACCAGTACCCACCACAGCAGTAATAGCCTGGTTTACCTCCTCGGTGGTCTCTACCTCCTCTTCAGGAAGCTCAGTATCATCTTCCACCTCATTGATAAACTCCATTACCGTGGGAGCTGCTGCTGGAGGAGGAGCAACCATTTCCTGCTGCTGTGTGATGGGAATCATGTCCTCTTCCATCTTGAAATCGTAAATCTTGTCATTGTCCTCTACGGCCTTCACCTCACGCTGTGTGAACTCAAAGGCAACGAACAATGAAGCAAAAGCCAGCACCAAGCCAATCAGGATATTGGTTGACTTCTGACTTCTCAACTCTTCGTTTGCGGTCATGTAAGCACTCATATTCTTGTTATGTTTTTATTTATTCGTGATTTTA
>JBJFDX010000355.1:0-5388 GCA_051890235.1 Bacteroidaceae bacterium
AAATATTTAGGTACCGACGGTACCGAGGTGGGTATTTATGGTGGTAATCTTCCCTTTTACCCCACACCAAGCAATCCTCAGATTACCAAATGTAATGTGGCATCCAAGTCAACAGCTGATGGAAAGCTTAGCGTGGATATTGAGGTGAAAGCAGCAGAGTAAAAACATATTGCTATTCAGCTTATGCAAAGGATTATTTTGTTTGCCCTGTTCCTGTGCCTGCACTGGGTAGCCTGGGGACAGGAGAATTACGAATACCGGTATTGGTTTGACAATTCGGATACAGAGAGTCAGACCGGCAGTTTGCAGCCGGGAGAGCAACAGCTCAGCATAGACCTGACGGGACTCAATGATGCCCTGCATATCTTCCGCTTTCAGGTAAAGGATACGGCAGGAGTGTGGAGTGTTCCTGTTTCCCGATATTTCCTGAAAATGCCGGCAAAAGAAGATTGCACAACCTATTACTGGTTTGACGAGGATGCCGCTCGCCATAAACTTGACCAGGCTGTCGGCCATAGCTTAGTAGATGTGTCACATCTTACGGATGGCCTTCATCGGATGTACCTTCAGGCTGTTGGGGAAAACTCGGAATCCGCTATTATTTGTAAGATGTTCATCAGGATACCTCAAACAGAAGGTGTGGATTATCTCAACTGCGTTTGTTACGTTGATGGTCAGTTGTACAAACAGGAGCATGTGGCTTCCGACGGCGGTGTTGTCCTGTGGAATTTCGATGTGTCTGACTTAGCCTTGGGACTCCACCACATCCAGCTGCAGGTTCTTACGCCAAGTGGTGCCGCATCCAGTGTGGCAGACAGGTTCTTCTTCCGCACAACAACCACTCAGGAACTGGAGTCCATGCAGCTTGTATATTGCATGGACGGAACAACATTTGAGACAGCGAAAGGTACGTCTGTCAATGGCGTGTTCCATTTCGATGTGGATGTGGCCAGTCTTGAGGATGGTCTGCACACCATATCTTATATGCTGAGCAGCAATACGGGTGTATCAACGGTAATCAACAATGCTTTCTTCTGGAAGATACCCGTAGGAGGATATGGCGTCAGCAGTTACTCCTATTGGCTGAATGACAACGAAGCGAATGCCAAGGTGAAGGTGTTGGACAAACGGGAATCTTCATTCTCCTTGGTAAGTCTGCTCCCTGTGGACAGTGAACCCATCCGCAGTTCCTGTTTCCAGTTCGAAGTGAAGGATGGCCAACCGATGATGTATGCCAAAAACGACTTTCATATTGCCTTCTTTGATGCCTCTAACCGAAGGGTTGACGAGACCAAACAGTTTGTGGACTACAATGTGTCACAAGCAGTGGAAGACATCTCCGACCTGTTACCTACTCAAACCTTTGCACGGCCAGAGAAGAATACCGTCAAGTGGTTTATGTTTGAGGGTGAGAAAGGCGACAGTGTGGCATTTGCCAGTTCATTGGCCACCTCATTGCAGTTGTTCGACGAAGCTGGCAATGTACTATATGAAGCAAGCGGTTCGGAATCCGTTGTGACAGGAGGTACCCATCTGCTGGCAAACGGGAATTATTATCTGGCAGTACATGATGTGACTGGCACGAAGAGCAATCAGGTCAAGCTGGACTTCATACATCTCAGTAAGTTTGATTTGTTCTCTACATCTAAACCTGAGTTTGGTGTATTGCCTTGCGTGCAGATACTCGAACTGGACGGCAATGGGTTTGATAATCTGAAGTCGGCAACTCTCACCATGGGAGACCATGTAATCACAGCAGACTCCATTGCATGTACCGACAAGTCACAGGCAAAACTATACATGAAGTTCTCGGGCGAGGAGACGTATGGCGACTATGACCTGAAACTCTATTTTGATGATGGCGATGAGTCACTTACCATCACAAAGGAGCAGTATGTGCGTCTGACAGAACCGGATTTCAAGGAAATCAGTATTGAAATCAGCGATCCGCGCTCCGTGGCCGACCCATATCCTGTGACGATAAAGCTGACCAACAACAGCAACATCAGTTATCAGGCCGTGCCGTTCTATTTTGGTCTTGACCATATCGACCAGATGGAAAGCGTCAGCTATATGGACTTTGCTGTCGGTGCATCACGAGAGATGGTTGACAACGGCATGCAGATGAGTTTCACGTTTGGGAACTTCCGTGGTAACAACAGTCCTACCGCCATTGTGCCTACTGTCATTCCCGAGGTGATGCCTGGGCAGACGCTTACCTTCACGCTTGGTGTCCAGACCGGAAATCATCAGACGTTCAACGGTTATGCATGGACAGGAACCCCATGGAATCTGCTTGGTCCGGAAGTCAGGACATTCATCAACGAGAATCACAATGGAGGCTCTTCGTTAGGCGGTATCCTCAATGGTTGTTCTATTGATCCCTGCGACCTGGCTGGTCTTGCAGGAGATTTAGAGGAGTGTGCCTGTGCCACAGTCCTGTCCCTGGGTGGAACACTTGGCGGCATACAGAATGCTCTGCAGAACATGCACAACAGGGCAATGAGAGAGCAGCTTGCTGCAAGTGGTCTGTTCAGCAATCCGGAAGACATATTCCCGAGCGTATATCTTCCTTCACCAGGAGACCTTTTGTGGTATTGGCTGCAGCATTGTCTGCCCGGAAAAGCAGGAGAGGTTGCATCAGCCTACGACACCGCCATGGACCTTCTCAATAGCAGTGACTGCCCAACACCGGCCACTCATGGGTGTAATGCTTACAATCCCGGTGACCCCAATGAGATGCATGGCTATGTTTCTGAGTCGGGAAGCAAGTATGTGACTTCTGACGTAAAGGATGTTTATTACTCCATTGAGTTTGAGAACAATCCGGAGATTGCCAATGCTTCTGCTCACAGGATTGTGGTCAGCGACACCTTGGATGCTCAGATATTCGACCTGTCCTCCTTCAAGCCCACAAGGGTTCAGATAGGTGACAGAATCATGAATCTGGATGGAGAGCAGAACTTCACGAAGACGATGGACATGCGACCCGAGATAGATGCCATTGCTCAGGTGGACCTCTCTTATGATGAAGGGACGGGTATAGCGCAATGGACAATCTCTTCCCTTGACCCGATGACCATGGAAGAGACCTATGACATCATGCAAGGCGTACTGCCCATAAACAGTGGTGGCAATGGTTTGGGATTCCTGAATTTCGACATCAGCCTGAAGAACAGGATGGCTGACGGGTCCACGTTCACCAACAAGGCCGGAATAGTCTTCGACTATGAGGAGACCATCATGACTCCTCTGTGGGTGAACACCATCGATGCTGTCTCGCCCACAAGCCAGGTAACGGGTCTGGAACAGCTGAATGACAGCATCCTGACCGTACGCATGGAGGGCAGTGATGACCGTTCGGGTGTATGGAAATATGAGGTGTATGCCCAGTATGGCAAGGAGGCTCCCTGGTGGAAGGTGGGAGAGTGTACCGCTGATTCAGCCCAGGTGGATTTCCATTATTATAATGGTATCGACTATGGTTTCTGTGTACTCGCTACCGACTCTGCCGGTAATGTGGAGACAAAGGAACTGGCACGTGAGGCAAGCATCCAGACCTTCAAGATGGGAGATGTCAATGATGACGATGAGGTGAATGCCTTCGACGTGATGCTCGTTCAGAGCATGTACCTGGGAGAGGATGTGACACTGAACGCAGATGCTGCAGATGTGAACGGAGACGGAGAGATAAACGTCTTTGATGCCATCCTGATACAGGACATCTACCTGTCAACCATCAAGAGGAAGGCCCGTCAGATTGTAGAAAGAAAAAGAAAACAACAAGTGGAATGAAAACAATTAAGTATCTATTGTGTTTGCTCGCGCTCATCTCAGCGCGGGCAAACGCCCAGTCTGCACTCGAGGTGTGGATGGATCAGTCTATGGAGGTGACTGCCGATGGGACCACAGTGACCTATCTGACCTTTTATCAGAAGGACCCCAACATCAATTACATAGCCTTCAATATGGCCATAACGGTGCCGAAGGGTATTCATATCCATCAGAAGAAGGTGGGGCGTGACTATGTGAACGATATCGAACTGTCCATAAGGGCTACCACCACCCATACCATTGCCTGTAACATGCCCGATGAGAACACCATCAAGATTATCTCCACGTCATCCGAACTGCAGGAGTTCTATCCCGATGATGAGGAGGGCAATCTCTATGACCCTCTGTTCACAATCGGACTGGTAGGCGATAACACCATGTATAATGGCACATACCCCATAGAGATGTGGGACTTCGTGTTTGGATACAGAGATCAGGCAGACGGTCAGCTCAAGCATAATGATCCGGAGCCTGTCTTCTCGGAAATGGTGGTGACAGGAGGTCAGGATTTCGAAGGAATCAATTTCACGCTGTCCTCTCTTGGATGGGGAACTCTGATACTGCCCTTCAGCGGTAATATTCCCCAGGGCCTGAATGTGTATGCCTGTGAGGGTGTCAGCGAAGACAGCCGACTGGTGCTCAGCAGACAAAGTTCGTTTGAGGCCAATACGCCATATATCATCCATGGCACGCCGGGCGACTATCATCTGAATGGAACCTACAGTGCTGTCAAGAACACTTATTCCACAGACTTCATGACCGGAGTATACGTGGATACCGAGGTTCCCCAGGGTGCATATGTGCTGCAGAACCATGAGGCAACGTCCGGACTGGGATTCTATCGCGTAGGGTCTACGGCAGTGACCTGCCCCGCTTACCGATGCTATCTGAATGCCTTGTCCTCCGACGTCAAGATGTTCTCGCTCGGATTGGATGACAGCACGACAGAGATAGTGCCCATCCCATCTGCGGACGAGGCTTCGTCCGTATATACCACCGATGGCAGATATGTGGGTAAGAGTGCAGGAAAGGACCTGAATGGCCTTCAGCGTGGCGTGTATATTGTAAAGCAAAAGAAGATTCTAAAAAAATAAGGAAATGGAAAGAAAACAATATCTCTGTCCCTTAATGACGGTGTGCAACATAGAACCCATCGGCATGTTGGCCTCATCGCAATCGTTGGACGTTCGTGAGGAAGAGGCAGACAACTCAACGGTATATGCTCCCAAGGTGCATCATAAATCCCTATGGGATGAGTGAGGAGAATCAAGGAAACAGATTATAATTTTGTTGAACCCAGATCGGTCTTATGGGGCTGACCTGGGTTCAACTCTATATCAATAGTATTCTTTTTCAAAATCAATAGTATTCTTTTTCAAAATCAATAGTATTCTTTTTCAAAAGAAGATATATTGCATCGGCCAAGTAAATATATCTTCTCTGAAATATCAGTAGTACTGGAAAGTTATCGTTTCTTTTAACGTTGACTGTCCTTCGGGGTACTGCCCTCCAGGCAGATGCTTATTGGACGAACGTGAGAACCAAGGGCGTTGC
>JBJFDX010000356.1:0-5384 GCA_051890235.1 Bacteroidaceae bacterium
TAGTTTTTTCCAAACCTATGCTCGTGAGACCGCCTCATTGCATAGGTACCTGCCTCAGTCTCTCGTATGTCACGCAGATGGGGTAGAATATGCTCTTTCTGATGCTATGCGGGTAACTGTTGAACAGGGATTGCTTGGGTTGGCTATTGCCATCTTATTCGTTTTTGTCGTCCTTTTGCGGTTGCAAAAGCTAAACTCCTCTCTTGCGTTTATGTTGTTTGGCTTGATGGTTTTCTCGCTTTTCTCTTATCCTTTCCAGTTGCTTCCTTTCCAGTTGTTGCTTGTTCTTCTTGCTTCTTTTGTGGCGAGTACAATGGTATCATATGGTGAGCCTGCAGCTTTATCACATACATTAAGGAATCGTATTTTGGGCATGTCATTAGTTGCTATGGTTGTGGGATTGGCTTTTGTACTTACCTCTCCAATAGTCAAGCGTGTGCAGGCTACTCGCGAATCCCGCTTGATATTGGGACAGAGTAATCCCAGACTTTTGTCTGAATATCATAGGCTGATGCCTTTGATGCGACATGATGCTTCATTTCTGTTTCGTTATGGGCAGATGTTGGCATCTTGTGGCAGGTACAATGAGAGCAATCATGTGCTATGGCAGGGTACTCTGGTGAGCGGTGATGCCATGTTCCATGTATTGCGTGGACATAATTATAGGCATATGTGTGCTTATGACCAGGCACGTAGAGCTTATCTGCAGGCTCATGGTCAGAGCCCCTCTCGACAATATCCATTGTATTGTCTCATGCGACTGTATCGTGATATGGGACATCGCCGTGAGGCTGTACGAACAGCAAACGTGCTTCTGCATATGCCCAGGCAACAATCTCCGCTTGCAAAAAAAATAAGAGAGGAGGCACAGAATTGTATAGAAGAACAATAATAGCGCATGTAAGCGTGTTAATAATATGATGAATAGAAATATAGGAGGACTTCTCCTTTTGTTGACGGCATTTGTGCTGTGCTCATGTGGTAAGGATAGGACTGACCATAGGTTGGAGGATGCTCTCCTTTTTGCGGCCGAAAATCGTTCGCAGCTTGAGCAGGTCCTTGCTCATTATGCTGATGATTCGCTCAAGTTGGCTGCTGCTGAGTACCTTATTTCAAATATGCCTGGTCATTATTCTTATGCTGATACGGATTCTGTCATGTCCTATTCACGTAAGGTGCGAGAACTCTGTATTTGTATGAAGGGAGCTCCAAGAATACAATTGCGTGATTCTGTCAATTTTTATGCCAGAGAATGTGGCATACCACAAGCTGAGAAGGTGTATGACAGCAAGATTATCACCGCTGAATACCTGATTGAGAATATTGACGAGGCTTTTCGTGTTTGGAAGCA
This sequence comes from Bacteroidaceae bacterium, assembly GCA_051890235.1. Classification (GTDB taxonomy): domain Bacteria; phylum Bacteroidota; class Bacteroidia; order Bacteroidales; family Bacteroidaceae; genus Physcousia. Next base: position 1,352 of record JBJFDX010000356.1, read on the forward strand.
TGGCAAATGGGCAAGGCATCTCAGTTTTGATGATTTCTGCGAATACCTGTTGCCTTATAAAGTGGCGGAGATGCAGTTGCTGGATGACTGGCGTACGAGACTTCAGGGTCTTTATTGCCAGAAGTTGGACGAACTTGATTGGTGTGACCTCTATGCCAATTCTGCTTTACAGGCAACCAGAGTGGTCAATGGTAATCTGAACGAGCTGATGAATCCCGATCATGGTGCCTTTATTTCTTGTCAGAACATGAAGTTTGAGGATGCCCTTTGTCTTCCCATGGGTAACTGCGACTTCTATGTCTTTCTGGCCACCATTCTGCTTCGCAGTCAGGGCATCCCCATAGCTATGGATTTCACTCCTCATTGGGCCTATCGTGACAATGGTCATTCGTGGAATGTGGTATTTACCAACGAGGGTCGTGAGATCCCGTTTACTGGAGTCTGCACTCAGCCTGGCGATTTGCATAAGCCAGATGAGCGGTTGCCCAAGGTTTTCCGCTCTACCTATGCTCAGAATCTGGAACTGCAGATGCTGAACCGCCGAGAGAAGTTTGTTCCTCGATTCTTCAGAAATGTCTTCATGCGTGATGTAACCAATCACTACGTGGGCTGTTCCGATGTTACCCTGCAGGTCAATGCACGTCATGGAAGTTATGTTTATCTGGCTGTCTTCGATACTCGAGGATGGGCTCCAGTGGCTTTTGCTGATGTTAAGCAGGGAAAGGTAACATTCAAGGATATGGCACGCAATATACTTTACGTACCTTTGCGATATCATGAGGATGGTACAGAGGAAATCCTGGGAGATCCGTTTGTGTTGGATTACGATGGGAGTATTCGCGGGTTTGGGCAGAATGAAACTCAAGGAGAGAATGTTCTCTTGAGACGTCGTTTCCCATCTGTCGGGTATGTGTATGAAGTATTGGGGAGAAGCATAGGAGGGGAGTTTCAGGCATCCAATGATGCTCAATTTGCAAATTATCGGGTGGTGCATCGCATTACGGATGGACATGCCTATGGATATGAATTTGAGATACCCGACAGTGTGGGAGCTTATCGTTATTGGCGGTATAAGCAGGATTCTACCTTTACCTATTGCAACATGGCCGAGATGCAGTTCTATGATGCGGAGAAAGGAACCAAAATAAAAGGTAAGATTATAGGGACGACAGGTTCGTATATGAACAGAGGAGGTCTTCGTGAGAGTGTCTTTGACGGAGATGCTTTGACCTTCTTTGATGCGCCAGATGATAATTCTTCCTGGGTAGGTATGGATTTTGGGAAACCTGTCAGAATGAGCCGTATTTATTATGTGTTCCGTGGTGACGGAAATTCCATCGAACCAGGCGATGTCTATCAACTATACTTTTGGAAGGAGAATCGTTGGCAACTCCTGCGTACTTGTCAGCCTGAACATCCATGGCTTGAGTTCTCCGATATCCCTAAGAGCGCATTGTTGTTGTTGCGCGACAGGACACGCGGTGTCGCTGCACGCCCCTTTACTTATGAGGAAGGCAAACAGGTGTGGTGGTAATAGACGGGTATATAAGCAGGGCAAACTTAAAACGAAATAGATATGAGAAAAGGGATTCTACTGTTGTTTCTGCTACTTGTGTGCAATGTGGCAGTAAATGCCGGGCATGTGAAGACAGACTCGGTGAAAAGTGAAGTGTTGGACACGTGGGTGAAGTATAATGTTTATCTGCCTGATGGGTTTGACAAGGAAGATCGTATGTATCCCGTTGTGTATCTCCTGCATGGACTGAGTGATGACTACACAGCGTGGGTGAGCAAAGGTGGTATGCAGCTTGTGGCCAATGAGTTGATCACTTCGGGTGAGGCTGACAAAATGGTGATTGTAATGCCTAATGCAGGTGGCCCCGACGTGCGTAACGTTCAATGTGGTTATTTCAATATTCCTGGATGGAACTATGAGGATTTCTTCTTCAAGGAGCTCATGCCTCAGGTGGAAGAGAAGTATCGTGTGGTGTCGGAGAAAGGACATCGTGCCATAATGGGATTGTCGATGGGCGGCGGCGGTAGTACCAGTTATTGCCAGCGTCATCCGGAGCGCTTCTGTGCTTGTTTCTCAATGAGTGGTTGGCTGTCTTGTGATGATTTCAAGGAAGAGCCTGCTGAGAAGCATGACTGTCTCTATAAGACTCGTGAGTCTGTTAACCGTCATTCAACTCTCGAATTCATGCGTAATGCTGATGAGGCAACCCTGGAGAAGTTGCGTACGGTGAAATGGTTCTTTGATTGTGGTGATGACGATTATTTGTTTGATGTCAACAGCACCCTGCATCAGTTGATGCGCAACAAGGGTGTACGTCATGAGTTCCGTGTGCGTAATGGTGAGCACAATTGGGAGTATTGGCATTACTCCTTGCGTTTGGCTTTGCCTTTCGTATCGCGTTGTTTCTCCCCTCTGCCACCTCTCAGATAGATTTCCGAAGTTGCCAGAATGCCACGGCAGAGGCAGCGGCCACGTTGAGTGAATCTACACCATGTTGCATGGGAATTCGCACTACATAGTCAGCTTCCTCAATGGCATTTGCAGGCAGACCATCCCCCTCGGTTCCCATGACAATGGCCAACTTTTCTTCTTTGGCCAGACAGGGGGCATCGAGGGGGATGCTTCTTTCAGTCAGAGCCATGGCCACTGTCTTGAATCCTATCTTGTGCAAGGATTCGTAGGGGGTGTCTGTCCACGTCCATGGAATCAGGAACACACTACCCATGGATACACGTACGGCCCTACGGTTCAGAGGATTGCAGGAGTCCCTTGTAAGCAGTACACCATCCATGCCCAAAGCTGCAGCGGAACGGAAAATCGCACCTATGTTTGTGGAATCAACCACTCCGTGTATCAGAACGATACGTGAAGCTCTGGCACAAACCTCTTCCAAACTTTTTTCTTCAGGTCGGTGCATGGCACACAATACTCCACGGGTGAGCGTGTATCCCGTCAGTTGGCTCAGAACCTCCCTCGACCCCGTATAAATAGGTCGTTCGCCCATTCTCTCTACGATATCGGCCGCGTCTCCCTCTATATGCTTGCGCTCACATAGCATCGATATGGGCTCGTATCCGGCTTGCAGAGCCACTCTGATTACTTTGGGGCTCTCAGCTATGAAGATTCCCTTCTGTGGTTCCAACCGGTTGCGCAGTTGTGCTTCTGTAAGTGTAGCGTAGGCTGCCAGCCTGGGATCGTTGGCACTTTCGGTTTCTATAATCTGCATATTTCTTCTTTTTTCTTGATTTTGATGACACAGGCAGATGCCTGCTCTTGCAAAGTTACGTCTATAATCCTTCATTTGCGGTTGTTTTGTGCTGATATTGGCTTTTAGCGTAAAAATTTACGTCTTCTATGAAGATATATCCAGGATGTTGTGTGTGTTACATTAAAAATATGTTATCTTTGCTAAAAGTTTGTAATGAAGGTATGAGTTTTCTGGATTTATGTAAGCAACGTTTCTCCGTACGCAGTTATAGTGGTGAGGAGGTGAGTGAGAGTCAATTGACGTATATTCTGGAGTGTGCCCGTTTGGCGCCTTCTGCTGTCAACCTTCAGCCCTGGAGATTTATTGTTGTTCGCTCCGAGGCAACGCGCCTGCAGGTGCAGTCTTGTTACAAGCGTGAGTGGATAGCCGAGGCTCCCATATATATAATATGTGTAGTATGTCATGACAGGGAGTGGGTGCGCCGTGATGGTAAGCCTCATGGTGATATAGATATTGCCATTGCTGCCGAACACATCTGTATGGCTGCTGCAGAGCAGGGACTGGGTTCGTGCTGGGTATGCAATTTCGATGCTGCCCGATTACATGAGCTCTTGTCGCTGGAGCCTTCAGAGGAGGCTTCGGTCATTATTCCCATCGGCCATCCTGCTCAGGGACTGGAGTTGTCTGAGAAGAAGCGTAAGAATCTTGAGGAAATTGTCAGTCAGCTCTGAGTGATGTTTCCCGTAATTTGTTTTACTTAGTGTTTGCTGAATAATATTTATTTGTCTGACATTTAGTTATTTATAACA
>JBJFDX010000357.1:0-5382 GCA_051890235.1 Bacteroidaceae bacterium
CCAGCATCAAACCAACCAAATGACAACATATGGAAAGAAAGAAAAACATCCTTTGCGCACTGATGCTGATGTTTGCAGCATCCAATCGTTTACCCATGCCAATGCGCATGAAATTGAATTGCGTGAAGTAAACCCAAACGATTGTGTGGACATGCATCCATATATGTGGAGGGAAACAGTATCTTTCATGCTCACGGAGCCACAGGCTCTCCAACAAATAAGACTGATGATTTAGAGAGATATTGGTTAACCCAAACATTCCCACGACTTCAAGAAACTATCATGCCATCGGTAAATGGTGGTGCGTGAAACATGCATCAGACTGCTTATCTGTGAAGGGGTAAATCCTGCAACAAACAGATAATATGCCTGCTTCTGTTCCTTACGGGAAACACCACACCTGAGAATGATACTCTGATTGAAGAATGGATATTCCTGATTTATGGATGTCATGAAGTGCAGCCATTCCTCGTTGGTAAGTTTTCTGCCGTTGTTTATTGCGTCTTCTACAACAGATACCATATCCCCATAGTTTTTCTGTATTTCCATTTTGCAGGCTTCCCTCATCAACTCTGCACCCATCTGCATCTTCTCCTGTGCCTCCAAGGAGATTTGCTTCATTACTTGCTTGGCACTCTCCAGTTCTTTCCTCAATTCAAGGGATTCTGCCGAACTTTCTTCTAACAGTTTTTCCTTCCTGTGTATTTCCTGTTCTGCATGCAGCAGTCCATGCTTCGTTTCCTCCCATTCCATTCTGAATTTTCTTACATTCTTCAGAATCTCATCTATTTTCCTCTGCTCGGAATCTGGGACACGCTTTCCATCCTGAATGACAAAGGAATCATATATGGCATTCAGAGACACTATACGTTTGTCCTTTCTGTAAAGAAGGATGACAGACATCAAAAATACTGCCACAACAATTGCCAAAACCGAAATCCATTGACGCATACGGATCTTTTCATTCTCCTCCCGAAGTTGTTCCTCCTCCCTTTTCTCTTTATAATACTGATACTGGTTGTTGGCTGTTGCTGCTAACTCCTGCCTTCTCCCAAGATCATAGTTTGAGCTGACATCCACATACTCACTTGCATACTTGTATGCTGTATCCTTATAGCCAAGACGGTCACAGAGATAAAACAAGTTACGGGAAGCATCATATCGGCACAGCGTGTCACCCTTGTCTACTGCGAGTTGAAAACATTGGATGCAGGAATCCGTGAGACCCATACACCTGTAATATTCTGCCATGGAAAGAAGTCTGTTCCCTTCATTCTCATGACCGTAATTACCCTGCCTGATGATGTTAAGGCATTCTTGGGCACACTCTTTTTCCCCTGCAGAGCAAAACATATACAGCAGACTGTAAAGAAGGTCAGCGTTTCTCGTGCTTGGACTCATCTTCTTATCTATCTCCAAAACGTCCCGTGCAATCATCAATGCTTCTTTACAACTGTCAACACGCACATATGCATTGGCCATATGCATCAGGGAGATATCATCCAATATGCCCACCTTCTCCGCTGTGACACACTCCTTTCTGGCGTATTCCAAGGCATGGATGTAATCCTGAACGTTGAAAAACAATCCATATAATTGCGAATAACAATTTCTCAGGAGTACGGAGTCAGCCATACCCTTGTCCGCACATTCTGCAGAGAGAAGGAAATACTCCAGCGAACGTGGTGTGTCCTTTAAATCACGGTAAACGCTTCCTGCGTAATAATACACCTCCTGCTTCTCCCTGACGGTTCCTTTCTTCTCAAAATAGGGGACGAGACGTCTGATACATGAGTCTGATGTATGAAGCAGCAAAGCCTTGTCCCTCAGGCGGAGTCCAAGAAGTGCGTATTTATTTCGGATGTATTCGGAGGCGGACCCAATCTGTCCTTGTAGAGAGTCATATTGGGCCAATGCCACAAAAGGTTCCCTGTCCCCAACCTTCTTGATTTCCTCCAGTTCGCATTCTACGGAGTTAAAGTCCTTGCAAGCGATGGCAATCAAAAACAGTGTGAATACAGTGATAAGTTGTGTTTTAGTCATAAATCTGTTTGTTTATGCTGCAAAGGTAGGTACTTTTGTAGATTGAAATGCCTCCTTTTCTGTCCCATTTTGTTTCATTTTGCGTTATTTTAGAGAAATGGAACAAAATGGGACAATTTTTTTTTGGAAGGAGCAAAGGAAACAGATAGCTTTGCATCATTACTAAAAACATAAAAACCAAAATGTATATGAAACAAATGTTAATTTCATCCTTTGTACTATTATTCTCATCCTTGAACTTGTCTGCAGAGGACATACCACCATCATGGGAAAATTTACCAGTCACTCCCTCTGAAAGATCTGGAGGGGATAAAGACAAGAAAAATGCATCTAATGGGAATCCTATCCACAGAGCACCCCAAAGGATTATCCTTCCAGAAGTCTATTATGATGCTGGACAAGCCTGCCTGCACATCCTCACAACCGAAGAGGAGAACGATGTCGCCTATATAATAAGGAATGAGGAAGAAGGAACATTCACCAGCGGAGTGGCAATAAAAAGGGAAGGGTATCATGACATCGATTTGTCCTGCCTCCCTTGCGGAGACTATACTCTGATTCTTGAAATAGCAGGATGCGAATACTCTGTGCAGATTACTTTATAAAATTACATCACACATGCGTATAATACAGACCTTTTGGAGTGGAGGCAGAGATCCCCTGCAGTATGGCTACGGATGGAGGCATGCCGAGCACAACCTGATGTCGTGGGCATTGAGTTGCTGCTCCCTGCGTGAGCACTATGACCAGGTGGAACTCTATACCGACCAACGGGGTTACGATGTGCTGATAGAGAAGCTTCACCTTCCGTACACGGCAGTACATGTGGTCTATGATGACCATCTGTGTCTGCCCCAGCATTGGGCGTACGCAAAAATCAAAACCTATTCCATGCAGACAGAACCCTTCTTGCATGTGGATGGGGATGTGTACATAAGCAAGCCTTTTCCCGAAGAAGTGCTTAATGCCGCTCTTGTGGTACAAAACGAGGAAATAGGTACAGCCTATTATAGAAGCATGTTAGACTCGATTCTAAAGATACCAAACGTGTGGCTTCCTGATTATGTACGTACAGTTCTTGACGGACAATTACTTCCATCGTATAATATGGGGGTATTTGGAGGTAATGATTTGAAATTTATACATGATTATTGCAAGGAAGCGACATCCTTTATCGTTAGGAATGAATTGAACAATACTGCAAATCCTCACTCCCACGTAGATTGCAATGTCTTCTTCGAACAGATGCTTTTCGCAATATTTGCTAAAAAACATGGCAGAGAACTGTCAAAGGTGATTCCTCATGCCGTAAGGGATAATGGCTATACACAAAGCGATTTTTGCGATATATATAAATATGCAGAAAAAGGATTTTTTCATTTATTAGGCGGGCACAAACGTGTACGCCAGACCTTCCATGGCGTTGCGGACATGTTGCTTTTGCTATTTCCAAAGTACTATGATTATATAGTAGATATCACAGACAGATTGACAAGCGTATATGTTCATAGTTGTACGTCTTCATACGAAAAACAATTGAACAATATAAGAAATGGATGGAGAGTTTTGGATAAGCAAATTCTACAGAAACAGGAAAAACTGTTAGCGTCAGGCATATTTGGTGTTACATGTAAAGACATGGATATGGAGAATCTTCGTCTTTCCTTACCACAGTTTTTTAATTTGATTTCGGTTGAGAAAGAATCTCAAGAAGAGAAGAATTATTTGCTGAAAAATTTCAAGTGTGAGAGAAACTTTCCTTTAAGAAGGATTGCCTTGACTCCCTCTCTTATATATCCGTGGACAAATGAATTCCCACTTATAGATGAGGACGAAAAAATTATATCATTGATTCAACGGAAGCATGCACCCGTATCAATCAGAGAACTTCAGGAAATATCTGTTTGTGAGCATAAATGCAGAAATGATACATCTGCAGAGCGAATCCGAACATATGTAATGAACGAAGTGTGTCATATGGTTAAAGCAAGAATATTAACACTTCAACAAAAAGAATCAAATCATTAAAAACTACTTAGAAAGGAGAACAGTTATGAATGCAAAAGGAACACAGGAAAATCCCTACTCTAGTATCGAATACCAGGATTTATGCGAAGAGTGCTCGTGGGAAGGTGGATGGGTAAAAATTGATAACAAAACAATTTATATCACAAGAGAAGGAAAACAGGAGAAGGATATGGGCAGTCTACATTTAGGCAGTGTGGACAATCCTTTCTCCGAGGATGCATATAATGAGATGCATGGCAGGGAACAATGGCCTGGTGGCTACGTATTATTTTTAGGAGACCAAGAACCCACTTATATGAGATCTACCGAAAGTGAGATGGCTGCATCTTGTGGATGTGGTTGCGGTTGTGGTAGTGGTAGTGATTTGGGTTGTGGCAGCGGTAGTGGTAGCAGCAGTGATGCGTACATTGAAGCTGGTAGTACAGTGATAGATACTCTGCATTTTAGAGTTGATGTTAAGTGGAGTGCTGGCTCGACAATAAAAGGAAATGTCGATATGAGCCGATTTGAGATTCCATCTCTAACAAAAACAGATGAGAGCATTTCCGTGACGCAAATTTTAATTTCCTGGAGTGCTGCATACACAATAACCTTGGAAATTCATTATGTAATGGGAAACGGCGATTCTGCCGTGAGGAATCATGAAGATGTCACTGTCAAATTATATGGAATTTAGAGTCGTTGTTGGTATAGGAAGACTTATCATGTGTGCTGTTTTCTCCTTGTTATTTTTTGAGGGAGGAATGGCTCAGACGTTTGTAGTTGTCAAGCAGGCTGGCACGCTTGGGATTCTGCTCACACAGGCCCAGCAGGATACGTGTACTTCACTGGCCATCAAGGGTAAACTGAACTCTGCCGATATCAGAATCCTGCGCCGAATGGCAGGATACGGAACAGAAGGGCAGCCGGGCCGCTTGGCAGTCCTGGATTTGCACAAGGCAAGGTTTGTGAAGGATTCCGAACCTTTTATGGTCTTGGATGCTTCGGAGTGTAGGTTGGCAGGTACAGCCATCCCAAACCGATACATTGCCAATATTTCCTCAGCTTCTCCTGAGTTGCGGAATGGGAATGACCGGGCATTCTTCCTGTATAAGCCAAAGTTCCTGTTGGGCTATTCACGCGGTGAGGCTGTAACGGAGCACACAATACCATCTGTTGACTTTGACCGTAATGCCTATGCTCCATGGCTGGTCAACAGGGAGTCAGACGGAGACTTCCGCTTTGCCATGGGAATCACAGACACCCAATGGCGGGAGATGGAGAAGTATGGTGTCACATCCTTCAAAGGACATCGTATTGTGCGCGAGACTG
>JBJFDX010000358.1:0-1529 GCA_051890235.1 Bacteroidaceae bacterium
TGACAGTAAGGGTACTGTCGAGTGCTGTTTTCTCATCCACATAGAGGGATATGAGTACGTAATGATCCTTGATTGTAGCTGACACCTGAGGGTCTGACCACACAGCAGCCTCCATCTTGCGACAGTTGACACAGCCATATCCTGTAAAATCAACCAGTACAGGCTTGTGATGCTGACGTGCATAGGCCATGCCTTCCTCATAATCGGTAAACTGTGCATGTGTGCTTTCGCTATCTCCCAAGCGGAAGTCCTGCGTTGACATAGGGGGTGCGAAAGCACTTACAGCCTTACAAGGAGCGCCCCACAGACCCGGCACCATATAGAGGGCAAAAGCAAAACTCACCAAAGCAAGCAGGAAACGAGTGACACCCGTGCGGATATTGATTACCACCTCACCCATCTCATCATACTCATCTTCATCATGAGGGAAGCGTATCCATCCGATAAGATAGGCACCCATAAGAGCAAAGAGCACAATCCAAAGACAGAGGAATACCTCACGATCCAGGATATGCCAACCATAAGCCAAGTCAGCTACAGACAGGAATTTCAGCGAGAATGCCAATTCTACAAAACCCAGACAAACCTTAATGCAATTCATCCAGTTTCCACTCTTCGGGACACTCTTAAGCCATGCTGGGAAAAGGGCAAAGAGCGTAAACGGTAGAGCCAAAGCAAGAGCAAAGCCAAGCATACCTATGGTGGGGCCCAACAGAGCGCCGCTCGTACTCACCTCTACCAGAAGGAAGCCTATGATGGGACCTGTACAAGAGAAACTTACCAGGCTTAACGTGAATGCCATAAGGAAAATACTCAGCAAACCACTCGTTGACTCTGACTTACGGTCAACAGCATTGGTCCAACGGCTTGGCAATGACAATTCAAAACCACCTAAGAAACTGACGCCAAAGAGCACAAGAAGGAGGAAGAAGAAGATGTTGAACAAGGCATTCGTGCTCAATTCATTGAGTTTACTTGCTCCAAAGAAAATGGTGACCAGCAAACCAAGAAGGACATAAATGACCACGATACTTACACCATAGGTCATCGCATCCCGGATGCCCTGCCTACGATTGTCCTTGCTACGCTTCAGGAAGAAACTCACGGTCATAGGGATGATGGGCCACACACAAGGTGTCAACAATGCCACCAATCCTCCAAGCAATCCAAGCAGGAAGATTGTCATCAGACCCTTGTCACCGATGGGGCCTGCTGATTCTGTCTGATTCAGTTCTTGCACTACAGGTGCCCACCAATCAGTCTCCTCGGTAAGATTGGCTGTTACCTGAGCTGCAACAGTATCCTGCGTCAAAGTATCTGCTTCAGTTTCCTGGGAGTCAGAATTTGAAGAAGCCACCTCAGCCTTACCACTGAAGGAAAACTCTACATCTGTGGGAGGAATGCAGTTTTCATCATTACATGCGCCATAGGTCATATAACCCTCAACAGAATATTCCGCTGCGGTAATGACAAACGTTTGCTCAAAGGTAGCAACACCCTCCATATAAGATACCTCCATGCCGAACATA
>JBJFDX010000359.1:0-1526 GCA_051890235.1 Bacteroidaceae bacterium
ACAGCTGTGGAGGATATCCAGCTCATCGTGTGGAAAATCAAGCAACGTAATATCGGTGTTCTTATCACGGACCATAATGTTCCGGAGACACTCTGTATCACCGATAGGGCCTATCTGCTCTTTGAGGGACAGATTCTCTTTGAGGGTACTCCCCAGGAATTGGCTGTCAATCCTGTGGTGTTGGATAAATACCTGACTCGAAGTTTTGTGCTCCGCATGAAAGACTTCCAGAAGATGGAAGCAGAACGTTCACGGGAGGAATAGAGATGCACACGGCAGGATTCTATGATGTGAGCGCTCTTGACTGTGTGGGCTTGGTGTCGGCGGCCACTGTGGCCACTGCTTCGGTTGTCTTGGCCTGTCTGCAGGTGCCTCGATATTCGCATAGGGACAAGCTGTCGCAGGCTCGTTGGGTCTTGGCGGCCACCTATGCTGTGCTTGCCCTGTCAGGATTCTATAAGGTGTCGCTCGGACATGTGGTTCAGTCACCCTTGGTGCTGTTGTGCGTGGCTTCGTTTCAGGCATTGCTCTTCACCTATAGTTCATCGGTACTCATTGCGCCTGGAGCCTTCTCGCCCCGGCGGCTTACGGCTATTCTCGTATGCATCTTGTTCGGTACGGTTGTACTGGTGCTCTCGAATGTATTCCTGCTCCGTCTCTATGCTATTCTGTGGCCTGTAGCGCTGGTGGCCTATGTGTTGCAGATGATTGTGCACACCGTTACGTTTACTCGTCTGGCCAACCGTGTACAGGAGAATCTGGAGTCTTATTACGATGAGGATGTTACTCGTCGCCTGTATCCTGTCAAGGGTATGTTTTACAGCGCGTTGTTTATAGGTGTCCTGGCTTTTTGTGCCACCGTTATGCCCTTGACATTATGGACGTATAATGGTTTTGTAATCTCTTACACCATCTATTATCTGTATGTAGCGGTCATGGTGGTCAACTATAGCGTGTATGGCCGATTCTTTATGCAGGCTGCCGACTATGAGATGGTCAGCGAGTCTGTAGGGGGTAGCGATGACCTGGGGCCATTGACGAACCCGGAGTTGCGGGCCGCCCTTGCCTCTTGGGTGGATCGTAGAGGGTATCTGGATACTGATATGGGTACTGATCTTATAGCCGAAGAGTTGGGAGTGAATCGTCAGCAACTCGCTGCTTATATGCGGGCAGAGTATGGTATGACGTTTCGTTCCTGGCGTTTGCGTTTGCGTTTGCAGTATGCTCAAAAACTCATTGCCTCAGGGAAAATCAAGTTGCCACAGGTGTACGAGCATGCAGGATTCAGTGACCGCAGTAATTTCTACAAGGAGTTCAGTAAGTTCTCCGGTATGACTCCGCAGGCTTACCAAGACAAATATTCCCACCGGCAGTAGGCTTGTCTTGCCTCTGAAATCCTTCCCTCCTTAAAGAGGCCATGTTTCACGCAAACGTTTGCATTGGCAGTTTCAAACGTTTGCATTGGCAGTTTCAAACGTTTGCAACCGCGGTTTCAAACGTTTGCGACCGAGGTTGCAAACGTTATC